>VGVX01000001.1 GCA_016873845.1 Ignavibacteria bacterium | reverse complement strand
GGTTAATTAGTCTTTCCATATTTATTTACTCATGTTCTACATTCAAATCAACAAATAAAACCGAAGCTTTACTTCCAGGAAGATATGCAGACTACACACTTCTCCCTAACGGATGGCGATTAACTCCAATTGGGGAAAGTCTTGAAATAGGTGAGCTTCCGTTAAATATGATTGTTACTAAAGACGAGAAGTATGCTATTACCTCAAATAGCGGAACTGCAGAACATTCATTGTCTGTAATTGATCTGCAAACTTACCAGGAGATTCAGAGAATAAATCTTGATAAAACTTGGCGCGGTTTAGCTTTTAACTCTGACGAATCAGTACTTTATGTATCAGGAGGAAATAATAATTTAATTTATCTACTAAGCTTTGATAAAGGTGAATTGACATTAAGAGATTCAATTCGACTAGAATTATCATCTCCGATGGAAAATATTTCGGTAACAGGAGTTGCTGTTTCAAATAAAAAAAATCTACTACTTGCTGTTTCTAAAGAAACTAATTCATTTTACGCGATTGATCTCAATTCAAGAAATGTGTTAAAAAAAATCGAGTTAGCCGAAAAATGTTTTGACGTCATTCTAGATAGTGATGAAAGGTATGCCTATGTATCTGTATGGGGCGGAAGTTCAATTGCAGTGATTAGCTTAGATGATTTTTCAATCAGCGCCATGATTAAAGTCGGTGATCATCCATGTGAAATGTTAATCGCTGACAAAACGAACCGCTTGTTTGTTACGAATGCCAACAATAATTCAGTTTCGATTATAGATTTAGGAAAAAATCTGGAGACTGAAAGATTAATCACATCATTAACATACGATGCTCCATTCGGCAGTACGCCCAACGCACTCGCACTCAATGATGACGAAACATTATTGTATGTCGCTAATGCAGATAATAATTATTTAGCGGTTTTCGATATCGAAAAACAAAATGCTTCTGAGATCGAAGGATTTATCCCCACAGGTTGGTACCCGACTTCAGTTAAGACTTTACCCAGTTCCAAAGAACTAATTGTCGTAAATGGCAAAGGATTGGGTTCGAAGGCAAATCCTGAAGGTCCAGTCCCAACTGATAAAAACAAATATATTAGTAGTCAATACATCGGTACTCTTTTTAAAGGAGAGATTTCAAAAATTCAAATTCCTTCAAGCGATGAAATGAATAAGTTGAGTTATTTAGTTTATCAAAACACTCCATACATTAGTAAGAAGAACGAAAAATCATATGAACAATCAGTAATTTCTGAAGACCACGATAGAAAAAGAAGTAATAAAATAAATTATGTGTTCTATATAATAAAGGAGAACCGAACATACGATCAGATTCTTGGTGATTTGCCGCAGGGAAATGGAGATTCATCTCTGTGCATTTTTCCGAGAAAGATAACTCCTAATCATCATTCACTCGCAGAGAAATTTGTACTGTTCGATAACTTTTATGTCGATGCAGAAGTTAGCGCCGACGGTCATAACTGGTCAACCGCAGCCTATGCAACAGATTATACAGAAAAAACCTGGCCGACACTGTATGGAAAACGAGGAGGAACGTATGATTACGAAGGTGGAGTCGCAATTGCATCCCCCTCATCCGGCTACATTTGGGATAATGTTTTGAATCACACTCTTTCGTTTCGCAATTATGGGGAATATGTGGAGAGAAATCCTAATAATCCTCAGCTTTATAGAGCACGAGATGAGTATTTACGAAAATACACTTGTGAAAAATTTCCAGGATATGATCTCTCGATCAGCGACATTTTCCGATTTAATAAGTGGTCAGAAGATTTTGATAAATTAATTGAGAAAGATTCGGTCCCTAATTTCAGTATAATCAGATTACCTAATGATCATACTGCTGGAACAAGGAGCGGCAACATCACTCCAACAGCATACGTAGCACAAAATGATTATGCTCTTGGGTTGCTTGTAGAAAAAATTTCAAAGTCTAAGATTTGGAATGAGAGTGCAATATTTGTTCTTGAGGATGATGCTCAAAATGGTTCTGACCATGTTGATGCACACAGATCAATTCTATTTGTAATTAGTCCGCACGTTAAAAGAGGTTATGTAGATCATACAATGTATTCCACATCGAGTGTCTTAAAAACTATTGAACTAATCTTTGGATTGCCTCCAATGACTCAATTTGATCTTTCTGCCAATCCTATTCTTGAACCATTTACCGATTTACCGGATTTTTCAGCTTATAAAGTGATTCCACCAATTGTTGACCTGAATGAAAAGAATCAAGCTGATGCTTACGGGGCTCAGCGTTGCGAGGAGATGAATCTCACCAGAGAAGATGCTATCCCAGATATTGAGTTCAATGAAATTATTTGGAAAGCAATAAGAGGAATTGAATCTAAAATGCCTGCCCCTGTGCGAAGTGCATTTGTTAAGATTAATTCAAGAGAAGATGATTAATAACTTAGAAAGATTCCGTCTCTCCAGAATCCAAATTACGTCGTGAAGAGAAAAATCATGCTCAAAGATGATATCTTTTTTTCCCACTAGGGGAATTAATTTTGCTCAAGATCGTTCTTGCAATTCCCTCTGCATTAAATCCATATTTTTTATATAAAGCTTCTGGTGTGCCAGATTCTCCGAAAACATCGTTTAATCCTATACGATGCACGATTTTTGGATAACTTTCACTTAAGACTTCGCAGACAGCTGAACCAAGTCCACCAATAATTGTGTGATCTTCAGCAGTAAAGATATGATCACACTCTTTTGAACAAGCAATAATTAAATCCTTATCAATAGGTTTAATAGTGTGGATATTTACAACCCGTAAATTAATATTCTGCTCCCTTAAAATTTTGCTGGCTTTTTTTGATTCTCCCACAAGCGCACCGGTGGCAAAAATAACTGCATCATTTCCTTCGGTTAATTGAACACCTTTTCCAATTTCAAATTTGTAATCTTTTGAATTTAACTCATCAAGATTTTGCCTAGTCAATCTAATATACATCGGACCTTTATGCATTACACTATAACGGATTAGAGCTTTTGTTTCAATTTCATCGCAAGGCTGACAGACTACAATATTAGGTAAGGATCTCATAAGCGAAATATCTTCCAATCCCATCTGACTTGTTCCGTCTTCCCCAATTCCGATGCCAGCATGAGTTCCGATAATTCTCACATTCGAATTTGTATATGCAATTGAAATACGAATCGTATCATATCGTCCGGTTATAAAGCAGGCAAAACTGCAGCAGTAGGGAATTTTGCCAGAAAGTGCTAATCCAGATGATGCTCCGAGCATGTGAGCTTCTTCGATTCCCATCTCAAAAAACCTATCAGGAAATGTCGATGCAAAGATTTGTGACATTGTAGATTTAGATAAATCTGCATCTAGAACTACAATATCATTATTTTGTTCACCCAATAGGGCAATTTCTTCGCCAAATGCGAGTCTAGATGATTTTGACATATTATTTTATCAGTTTTTCCAGTTCTTTAATTGCTAATTCAGTTTCTTTATCGTTTGGAGCTTTTCCGTGCCATTCGTTCTTATCTTCCATAAAAGACACAGATTTACCTTTAATTGTGTGAGCTACGATTATTGTTGGCTTCTCTTTGAAAGTTTTGGCTTTATCAAAAGCACTTTTTATTTGTTCGAAATCATGTCCGTCGATTTCTAGGGTGTGCCAGTTAAAAGCTTTTAATTTATTGATATAGGGTTCAATATCTAGTACATCTTTTATGAAGCCATCTATCTGACTTTTATTATAATCCAGAATGACACATAGATTATCAAGTTTGAATTTTGGAGCAGAGAGGAACGCTTCCCATATTTGTCCTTCTTGAGTTTCTCCATCGCCTATCATACAATATACCCGATAGTCTTTTTTATCTAGTTTACCTGCCATCGCCATTCCGACTGCGATTGACAATCCTTGTCCAAGCGATCCTGAAGATGCTTCCAAGTAAGGTAAATCTTGGAAACTTGGATGTCCTTGAATTCGTGATCCGAGCTGACGCAAATTCATTAATTCGTCTTGGGAGATTAATCCAATTCTTGCAAAAACAGCATAGAGGGCAGGTACACCATGACCTTTGGATAAAACGAATCGATCACGGTTTGGATCGAGTGCATTTTCTTTTGTTCTTTTGATTTCGTTGAAGAAGAGATAAGTCAAGATATCAATAGCACTCAATGAGCCGCCAGGATGGCCGGAATTCGCAGCGTGGAGTGCTTTGATAATGTCTATCCGAAGTTCGTTAGCGATTTTTTGTAATTCTTGTAGTGAGTACATCTTTCAAAAAAAATTTTTCAAATTTAGTTAGAATCAATTAGCAATCAAAATAAAATTAAGGAACGAAATCAGTTATAAGTAAATGTAAAAAGTTTCCCTTTCCACTGTCAGATTGGGTTTCTAAAAGATTGAATCTTTTCCGTCCACGATTAATTAAGTTTTTTGCTCCTATCACCGACCAGTCGGTGACAGAAATTAATTCATTCGGTTTATTTTGTTTACATACAACTGAATACGATAAATCATCCAGGTCTTGACAATCCGACCAACATATTTGTATCTTAATTTGTAAATTTTGGAGTGTACAATGTCGACTACAACTGTTAGAATCTCGAACAAAGCATATAGAATCCTGAAAGACATAAAAAAACGAACTGGAGACTCATTTCAGACAATTATTGAGGAATCGTTAGATAGCTATAAAGAAAAAGAGTTTTGGGATGAGGTAGATTCTGCCTTTAAGTATTTGAAAGCAACTTCGGTATGGAACGAAGAATTAAAAGAGAGAAAGATTTGGGATACAGCTCTCTCCGATGGAATAAAGGATTAACCTTATGCGAACACCTTTAAGAGGAGATGTCTGGTTAATTGATCTAAATCCGACTAAGGGACGTGAGCAATCAGGGAAAAGACCTGCACTAATAATATCAGCAGATGGTTTTAACAAAAGTCAAGCCGAATTGGTAATCGTTCTTCCAATATCTTCAAAAAAGAAAAACATTCCTTTGCATGTCGAAATATTTCCCCCAGAGGGAGGATTGAACATGCCTAGTTACATTAAGTGTGAGGATATTCGCTCAATCTCAAAAGAACGGCTTGATGAGTTTTTGGGTACAGTCAGCATTGAGTTATAAAAATGGTTGAGAAGATTTTAAAATTACTGCTTGTCCTGACTTAATATTAATGCTAAACCAGAGATTTACAAAATAACTAAATGAATTTGTGGAAAGCTTCCATCTTTTCACACGCGATTGAGTTTCCAAAAGATTGAAGCTTTTCTGTCCCCGATTAATTAAGTTTTTTGCTGCTGTCACCGACGGGTCGGTGACAGAATTTAAAGTTCTTCTGGAGATAACATCTTAGTATGTCAATAACTTTTAACTTTATTACCAGTTCTTTATATTTGAATCGAATTTCAATTATATCGGAGTGAAATATTAAAAAGTTCTTCATCACAATATTTATTGTAATGATACTTGCAGTGGCATTTGATAAATTGCTGATGCCTTGGTATGTTGGCGAACCTGAAGCACGTGTGAATAATGTAGTTGGAATGACTTATGAACAGGCAGAAGAAGTTTTAACAAATGCTAAATTCCAGCCAGTTAATGGAGGAATTCGATACGACCAGAAATACCCAGCAGGAACTGTAATACTCCAAAAACCTGAACCAAATACTACCGTAAAGCAGGGCAGAAGAGTTTATCTAATTGTCAGCGGCGGCGAGCAAATGCTTGAGATGCCGAACCTCAGATTGAAATCTTTAAGAGATGCGAATATTGCACTTTCAAGACTTGGAATAATTCTCGGTACTGTGACTGAAGATACCTCCAATTACGTTCCGAGGGGAGCGATCATGGAACAGTCAATTCCCAATGGCTCGAAAGTTGGGAGAGGAACAGTTGTTAATATTACTTTAAGCAGCGGGAAACCTTTGGGTGATATCGATGTGCCTGATGTTGTTGGAAAAAGTCTTTCCGAAGCTCGAAGAATCATCGAGTCATCAGGATTAAAAGTTGGTAAGATAAGTTACCAAGTAAGTATCGATCTATTACCAAATACAGTTGTTCTACAATTCCCTCGTTCAGGTGAAAAAATCAAGGAACAAAGTGTTGTGGATATATTTGTTGTTAGGGAAAAAGTTAGTGAACAGACCATTCGAGATTTTTAATGTATTTTCTTGCTCCATCTATCCTCTCCGCTGATTTTACTGATTTAAAAAATCAAATTCGTTTAGTCGAAATGGGCAAAGCAGATTGGATCCATTGTGATGTAATGGACGGAAGATTTGTACCGAATATCACATTCGGTCCTCTGATTGTCGAAGCAGTAAATAGGTTAACCCATTTACCTCTTGATGTCCATTTGATGATCGTAAAACCTGATCATTATCTTGAGAAGTTTGCTGAAGCTGGTGCAGATTATCTCTCAGTTCACCAAGAAGTATGTTTATATCTCGATCAAACTCTGAAAAAAATCAAAGAACTAAATGTTAAAGCTGGTGTGACTCTCAATCCGGCAACTCCTGTTAATACTTTGGAACATATATTGGGTGAGATCGATCTTTTACTCTTAATGTCTGTTAATCCTGGATTCGGAGGACAAAAATTTATTGATCACGTACTTAGAAAGATTGAGGAAGTTAGAAAAATAAAAGAAAAAAATAATTATAACTTTTTAATAGAAGTTGATGGCGGTATCGGAATTGATAACATTAAAAACTGTTTAAACGCCGGTGCAGAAGTTATAGTTGCTGGTGCTGCAATATTTAGAGGTGAAAATCCAACAGCTCGAACGTTAGAATTAAAAAATGTATTGAATGATTATAAAATGAGAAAGAATAATATAAAATGAAATTAGCTTTTGTTGGTGCAAAAATTATCACACCGTTTAGATGTATAAATCCTGGAACGATAATAATTGATGGAAAAAAAATTTTCGAACTTGGTAAAATCGAAGACGTTGATGTCAGCGCTGATTGTGTTGTTTATGATGCATCAGGAATGATCATCACTCCCGGATTTGTGGATTTGCTATGTCATGGAGGAGGAGGAAAAGGATTCGCTGACGACGATGATCCAAATGCGCTTTCTCATGTTTCTAAATTTCACTTTGAACATGGTACAACAACTCTCCTTGCAGGTTTATACAGCAAACCATATTCATTGCTAATAAAAGATATGCGACGAATTGCTCATTATATCGAGAATAGCGATTCGACGAACCTGTATGGGATCCATATGGAAGGTCCCTATATTAATCCAAAATTGAAAGGGGCTATGAATGAAGAATATATTTGGAAGCCCGAGCTTGAAAGCTGGTTAAATCTGAGAGATTCATCTCGCGGTTATATAAAGATCATGACAATAGCTCCTGAGCTGCCAGGGTGCCTTCCTATTATGCGTCATGCTGCCCAAGATAGAATTGTTTTATCAATTGGACATTCGGAAGCAGACTATGATGAAATTGAAACGGCAATTGACAATGGTGCATCTCATGTTACTCATATTTTTAATGCCATGCGTCCCATGCATCACCGTCAACCTGGCGTTGTAACTGCTTCTTTCCTCCGCGATGAATTGAAGATTGAGTTAATTGCTGACGGAATTCACGTACATCCAGTTGTAATGAAATTGATCTATAAACTTAAAGGGACTCGTGGAATAAATTTAATCACCGATGCGATTAGCGCAAGCGGTATGCCCGACGGCGAATATGAATTTGCAGACCAAAAAGTTTTTGTAAAAAATAAAAAAGCTTATCTCGAAGATGGTACGCTCGCCGGCAGTACACTAACAATGGAGGAAGCAGTTAAAAATATGGTAGAATTAGTTGGGATTCCTCCAACTGATGCAGTAAGAATGGCTTCATTGAATGGAGCAAAAGTTCTTGGTTTACAAAGAAGCAAAGGAATTCTCGCAGCAGGCATGGATTCGGATTTGGTGCTTATGAATTCTCAATACGAAGTCCTAGTCACACTTAGAGAAGGTTTGGTTAAATTTTCAAAACTTACCGGGCTGGAAGTTGATTGAAAAAGTAATTTTCGGATGAAAAATGTTTCTCTATGTTTTCTATCAATCACTCCTTCAATCAACGATTTTAATTGAGTTGCAGTCATGAATGTGCACATCAGTTCAGTTAGGAACATCGATGTCTTGCGAAAACTTATTGATGTAAAAAAGGTTAATGGCAAAAATTTTTTCTTTCCGACATTTGGATTATCAATAAAAATTGGAACCGATTCGAAACTTATTGAACGTTTTGAATCACTTAAATTCTTTTTCCCAGTTATCACAGAAGAAATGGAAAGTGATTTAAGGATTATTATTCTCGGAGATCTTAATTCGTTTTATATTCTTGCACAAGAGTTGAGATCAAAGGAAGAATTTATTCTTGCCGAAGAAATTAATAATCTGCTTAAGAATTATAAGGAATCTTACAAACATTCATATCAAATTGGGAAGAAAATTTTTTCTGGGGATGAATGCTATTTAATGGGTGTATTAAATCTTACTAGCGATTCCTTTTTTGATGGTGGTAAATACAACCGACCAGAAACTGCATTGAGAAGAATCCACGAAATGATAGCAGTTGGAGTTGACATCATTGATATTGGTGCAGAATCAACTCGCCCGGGCTCTGAGCCAGTCTCCGCTCAAGATGAATTAAGTAGAATATTACCGGTTTTGAAAGAAATTCAAAAAGATGAAGTTACAGTCTCAATCGATACTTACAAGTCCCAAGTAGCAGAAGTCTGTCTGAATAATGGGGCTCACATGATTAACGATATCAGTGGCTTAAAATTCAATCCCGAACTAGGAGAAATTGTTGCCAGGTTCAATGCTGGGATAATTTTAATGCATATCAAGGGGACTCCAAAAACAATGCAGGTAAATCCTCATTATGTTAATGTAATTGAGGAAATCAATTTTGAATTAAAATCGTCCTTAGAACTTGCAAAGAATAAAGGGATTTCGAAAATATTTATAGATCCTGGAATCGGATTCGGTAAACGTTTAAAGGATAACTATGAAATTCTAAATCGGCTGGATGAGTTTAGATTTCTCGGATATCCAGTTGCTATTGGTTTGAGCCGAAAATCATTTATAGGAAAAGTTTTAAATCAAACTCCTCCAGAAAGTTTAATTGGCACCACCGCCGCTAATGCGTCTGCTCAGTTAAGCGGAGCAAATATAATTCGCGTTCACGACGTAAAAGAAATGAATGAAGTAAAAAAAATCATTAACTTTATAAAAAGTCCAGATAGTCTTAATGGTTGATCTTTTTAAAATAGATTTCGTTACAATAACATTGCTCGATGTAATCGATATTGTTCTCGTAGCATATTTGTTTTATCTGATTTTCAATAACATGCGCGGAACAATTGCCTCGCAGATTTTTGCAGGCTTAGTCCTTCTGCTTTTATTATCATTCCTCGCCCAAGCTTTCAACATGAAAGCGATGGGTTTTTTGTTAAAATTGATAACAGATATTTGGGTGATTGCATTTGTGATATTATTTCAACCCGAACTAAGGAGATTACTAATCGGTTTGAGCAGGAATAGATTCTTAAGATGTTTTATTAGGACTGAGATTCAAGAAGTTGCGGATGAGATTGTCAATTCAGTAGAAGAGTTATCGCAAAAACAACATGGAGTTTTGATCGTTATTACAAGAACTACTGGATTGCGAGGTGTTATTGAAACTGGAATTCAGATTGGAGCAAAAGTTTCTAAGTCACTTTTAATGTCAATTTTTTATCCGAGGTCAGCATTGCACGATGGAGCTGTTGTTATCAGAAATAATTTGATTGAAGCTGCTAGATGCACTCTTCCACTAACCGCACAAAATATTATTGATGGATTTCAGCTTGGAATGAGGCACAAAGCAGCTATAGGGATTACCGAACAGGCGGATGTTATCGCAATCATTGTATCTGAAGAGACAGGAATCATTTCCATTGCTGAAAACGGAAAATTGTCTAGGGGCTTATCGCGAGAGATGTTGAAGACAAAATTGAATGACGCATTTTCACCGCAGGCTGTAAAATTAATGAAAACAGCTTTCAAGAAAATGGAAGATGTATAGTAACCATTAAATTATTTACTCGATTTTTTAGAGTTATAGAATTCCCATAAATGATATTCGTAATGAAATATTCAAAGTCCATAAAATATTTACTCTCAATTTGTTTAACAATTTTTTTGTTCCAACCTATTAACTTGTCGGCAAAGCCAAAATTAGTTGTTATCATTGTAGTAGATCAATTTCGATACGATTACTTGCAGACATTTTATCCATTCTTTACATCGAATGGATTTAAGAAGTTCAGTGACGAGGGAATTAATTTCACAAATTGTAAATTTGATTTCATTGGAACGGTTACCTGCGTAGGACATGCTACTATTTCCACCGGAGCAAATCCAAGAGTACATGGGATTATTGGAAACGCTTGGTTTGATGGTAAATATTTTCCGTGCATAGATTATTATGAAAACGAGGAATCCTGGAAACTTACGCCCCAAAGTTTGATGCTAACAACAATTGGGGATGAATTAAAAAGAAAATTTCCGGCATCGAGAGTTTTTGCTATCTCAGGTAAAGACAGAGCTTCAATAATGATGGGAGGAATGCTATCTGACGGAACGTACTGGATTGATTATACAAATGGAAAATTTCGAACGTCAGATTTTTATAAGCGTGATCTGCCAAAATGGTTAGTCGATTTTCATAATTCTTCACCATTTGATAAGTTTTTTAAGAAAACTTGGGAACGATCAATTCATGCAGAGCATTATTTATTCGACGATGATTCAGAATTTGAAGCGTCTCCGACTGGTATTGGAAATACTTTTCCCAGAATTTTAGGTGGAGGGAATCCCGATTCAATCACATCAAATTTCTATTCTTCGATGGCATTGACTCCTCACTCTGGTGGCGTAATACTTGACCTTGCAGAAAAATGCATTGAGCATGAATTGCTCGGCCGGGACGATGAACCGGACTTATTGTGGATCGGACTATCAAACATTGATGCGATTGGGCACGCGTTCGGACCGGAAAGTCAAGAGATTCAAGATTCGTTTATTAAGACAGATTCATTGCTGGCAAAATTTATGATCAAAATCGAAAATCAATTAGGAATTGAAAATGTCCTTTTTATTTTAACCGGTGACCATGGAGTTGCACCCGTGCCTGAAAAGATAAAAAATTCAATCGATGCAGGCAGATTTAGCTCGAGAGCCTTTGTTGACTCGATGAACAAGCATCTTAGAACAAAGTTCGGACAATTAAAGAACGATGAGAAGTTTGTTGAAATCAGCCTTGAACCAAATCTATATTTAAATGTTGACGCCATATTAAGTTCAGATCTTAATTTAAGTTTGATAATAAACGAGCTAAAATCATATTCAAAAACATATCATGAGATTGAATATTTCTTTGGAGAAAATGATTTAAGCGAACTATCCTCGGAGGTGAGAGAGAAGTTCGAGAACAATTTCATTCCAGGTAAAAGCGGTCAAATCATGTTCAGCTTGAAGCCATTTTACATATTTAAGAGTGATGGAGTGGGAACTACACATGGTTCATACCATGATTATGATACGCATGTTCCTTTCGCATTATATGGAAGTAATCTGAAACCGAAAACCTTGGGACTGAAATGTTCACCCGCAGATATTGCTCCAACACTTGCTGAAATTCTTGGATTTAATTTACCCGGTTTCAGATGTGGAAAAAGTTTAATTGACCTTATTAAATAACTTTCTAAATTATAATAAGAAATTCTATATTTGCTAATAATTTAATTAGGGAGGAAAAAATGATTAAGTTGACATACTTTGCGCATTCAGCATTTTTAGTTGAATTCGAAAATTTCAAGATCCTGCTGGATCCTTTCATTACCGGAAATCCACTCGCCACGGTTGAAGCTAAAAATCTTAATGCTGATTATATTATTCTCACTCACGGTCATGGTGATCATTTTGGTGATACAATTGATATCGCACGCAGATGTAAATCGACTGTCATAGCCGTAAATGAGTTAGCCAATTATGCCAATTCAAAAGGTGTCACTGCTCACAATATGCATATTGGCGGAGTGTATAATTTTCCATTTGGAAAAGTAAAATTTACAATTGCTCATCACGGTTCTTCTTCTCCAGAAGGGGACTATATGGGTGAACCAGCAGGCATTCTTCTAACCCTGAATGGAAAAACTATCTATCATGCTGGTGATACGGGGCTTTTTATGGACATGAAATTAATCGGTGAAACAAATAAGATTGACATAGCATTGCTCCCAATAGGCGGGAACTTTACAATGGATGTTGAAGATGCCATAAAAGCAACGGAATTTTTGAATGCAAAATTAACAATCCCAATACACTATAATACGTTTCCGGTAATACAAGCTGATCCCGATTCATTTGTTAAAAAACTTAAAGCTATCGGTTTAGAAGCCAAGAGATTGAATTTTGGTGAAACGATTGAAATTTAGTTATTATTTTATTTGGAGTTAAGTAGAAGACCTTAATGGGAAAAATAATCGCTGTAGCAAATCAAAAGGGGGGTGTTGGTAAAACAACGACAGCAATAAATCTATCTGCAAGTATTGCTGTGAACGAGAAAAAGGTCTTGCTAGTTGATCTCGATCCTCAAGCAAATTCCACTTCTGGTATCGGCATCGAGAAAGATACGAGTAGTGTCTATGATGTTTTGATTAATAAAATAGAAGCAAATCAGGTCATTATAAAAACACAAATGCCGAATCTAAATTTGCTCCCATCAAATATCAATTTGGTAGGGGCGGAAATTGAAATGATAGAATTTGAAGATCGAGAAAGAATTTTCAAAGAAGCAATCACCTCAGAAAAAAATTCTTATGATTATATAATTATCGATTGCCCTCCTTCATTGGGATTACTAACTTTAAATGGACTGACTGCAGCAGATTCTGTTATGATCCCTGTTCAGTGCGAGTATTTCGCACTTGAAGGATTAGGACAACTGCTTAACACGATCAATATTGTTAAAAAGCGTTTAAATCCTGAGCTCGAGATTGAAGGTGTTCTTCTAACCATGTTTGACATTCGTTTGCGATTGTCTCACCAAGTTGCAAGTGAAGTCCGTAACTATTTTGGGGATAAGGTTTATAAGACAGTTATTTCAAGAAATGTTAAACTGTCTGAAGCTCCAAGTCATGGACGGCCTGCTCTGCTTTATGATGCGATCGCAGTTGGTACACAGAATTATATCGATCTTGCATTAGAGTTCTTAGAGAGAAATAAATTAAATCAAAACTAATTATGAAAGCTTCAAAAACAGTTCTTGGAAAAGGTCTCGGAGCATTGATACGAGAAAGCACTTCACAAGAGGAAGTGAAAAAAATTCCGGACACAAAAGTTGAATCCTTAGAGGTAATCTCTAAGATTCCAGTGGAACGAATTGAACCTAATCCTTACCAGCCGAGAATTGAATTCGAGCCAGAAGCAATGAATGATTTAATGAATTCGATTAAAGAGAAGGGGATGATTCAGCCGATTACTGTTCGAAGGATTGATAATGGGAGATTTCAATTAATTTCCGGTGAAAGGAGATTGAGGGCTGCAACCATGTGTGGTCTTGAAATTGTTCCAGCTTATATTATCAAGATTGAAACAAAAGAGGAAATGATCGAATTATCTCTCATTGAAAACATTCAACGTGAGACTTTAAATCCCATTGAAATTGGTTTAGGTTTCCAAAGATTAATGGAAGAATGTAAACTGACTCAAGAGGAGATTGCGAGAAAAACTTCGAAGGATCGTTCTACAGTAGCTAATTTCATTCGATTACTAAAATTACCTGATGTCATCCAGCAAAGTCTAATTAAGAATGAAATTACAACCGGACATGCAAGAGCGTTAATAAACATTGACGATACTGAGACTCAAATAAAATTATGGAAGAAAATACTCGAAGAAAAAGCGTCAGTTCGAGTTATTGAAAAACTCGCTAAGCAGAAGAAACAAAAAAAGAAAAACACTTTAACTCTTTATAAACTCGAGCCAAACTTAGAGGATCTTATAACAAAACTTAGGCAGCACTTCGGAACAAAAGTAAACATTAAACAGAGGACGGATGGCAGCGGCGAAATTACCATTCAATTCTTCAACAAAGGTGAGCTCGAGCGCATCCTTGAAATTCTCAATGATAAAAATAATAATTATAATTAGTTTTTTATTTATCTGCCTTCCACAAACTAGTGAATGTCAAATTACGGAGCAGTCTAGATCTGACACTAATCAGAGTATTAATGAGAAATCCTCTTGGGGAGCTGTTTTGCGGTCGGCAATTTTACCTGGACTTGGTCAAATTTATAATGAGTCTTATTGGAAGTCGCCGATTATTTGGGGAATAAGTGGATGGTTTATTTATAACTGGATCAAAAATAATAATTTGTACAATGACTATAAAAATAGGCACTTGCAGAGTATTACAACAGGAGCTGAGAATTCTTCTTACAAGACTTATAGAGAATTTTATAGAGACCAGCGAGATTTATTTGCAATATACTTAGGGCTGACTTATTTTTTAAATCTTGTTGATGCTTACGTGGATGCACAATTATTCTCATTCGATGTGAGCGGATTAAATGACGAAGTGCGGCTCAATTTAAACATAAAGCTGAAATAAAAGGACATCTCTTGAAATTATTTCTTACTACACTATTAATTACACTACTGTTTTCACCAATCTTTTCACAGGATTCAAAACTCGGGATTTTGGAGTCTGGAGAATTTAGCACTCATAAATATTTCAATGAAATTTACAAAGACCAATTTAATCTGTTTGAAGAAAGTGAAGTAATCCCTGCAATTCCTTTAAATTTAAGAACATCACTAAACAAATATAAAGTTATGGGTTATATGCCATATTGGTTTGTAAACAGATGGAACACAATCTCATACGATCTACTCTATGTCATTGCATATCACAGTGCTGAGGCAGATTCAAATGGTAATATTACTAACAACCACGGATGGCTGACTGACGCAAATGTTACCAACATGTTAAATTCGGCTCATGCCAAAGGCGTTAAGGTTGTTCTTAGTGTGACTATCTTTTCAGGTACAGTAATTGAAAAAATATTAACTAATGAAGATAAGAAAATAAACTTAATCAATAATCTTTACTCACAAGTCACAGCAAGAAATGCTGATGGAATAGATATTAATTTTGAAGGCATCCCTTCAGGGCAAACTGCTAATCTCACAAATTTTATGAGACAGTTAAGGGATTCATTAAAATCCAGAAATCCAAATCTAATTTTAACTTGTGCTCCCACAGATTTTGATTTCCGAGCTGGTGATTGGGATTTATCTCAAATCACACAAATTTGTGATTTGACATTCCTTCAGTGTTATGGGTATGGTTACTCTACTGGGACCACAGCGGGTCCAGTAGGGAGACTTCAAGGATGGTCGTCATTAAACGCTGTAAACTTCATCAATACTGCACTTTCGAGCGGTGCATTACCATCAAAAACTGTATATGGAATGCCTCATTATGGTTACGATTGGCCGACTAGCTCTCAAAATAAAAAAGCATCGACAACTGGGACTGGGAGTGTACTCTATTACCCAGATGCAAAAGCAAATGCACTTGAATATTCACGACTTTGGGATACTGAATCATTAAATGCTTGGTATAGATATCAAACAACAACAGGCAGCTGGAGACAAGCTTGGTACGAAGATCCGGAAAGTGCGTTTTATAAATATCAGTTCATAAAATCCAAAAACTTAGTTGGTGTTGGTATGTGGGCGCTTGGTATGGATAATACAAATAAAGACATTTGGCGGGTACTAGAGGAATTTGTCAAAGATACGAGTCTAGTCTTTCCTCCTGAAGCTCCAATACTTTCGACCATAAGAGGTAGAAATGCAATTAGTTCATCAGAGTTAACTCTAAATTGGATGAATCAATACGCACAACAGCTTAAAGGTTTTAGAGTTTATCTTTCGAAGGACTCATTGAGTTTTCCTCCGACTCCTTACTTGGATGAAAATTATTTAAAAAAAGATTCGCTGAGTGTTGCAATCACTAATCTTGATTCAAATTCAATTTATTATGTTAAAGTTCACGCAGTTGATACTTTAGGGAACGTAAGCCCCTCTTCGGATGTGTACGCTGCCTCAACTGGGAGCAAGAAACGGTATCTTGTAGTTGATGGATTCGATAGGACCTCTGGAAGTTATTCCCTCGCTTATCATAATTTTACACAGTTTTATTCAGAAGGTGTTTTTAAATCAGGCAGAGATGTGGATGCATGTTCTAATGAAGCATTAATCGCAAATTTAATTTCACTAAGTGATTATTCGGGTGTAATATGGTTTTTAGGTGATGAGTCTACGGCTAATAAAACTTTGAATCCAAGTGAACAGCTATTGGTTCAATCTTACCTCCAAGCAGGAGGAAATCTACTCATAACTGGGTCCGAAATTGCTTTTGAGTTGCGCACAACAGCACCAACATTTTTAACAAATTATCTAAAAGCAAATTACGAATCAGATAACTCGGGATCACTGTTAATTTATTCAACTGGAAATATTTTCCGAGCATTTCCAAGTGACATTCAACTGGGTATTACCTATCCTGAAGATTGGCCGGATGGAATAACTCCAACAGGTGGTTCGATTGCATGTTTGAATTATCGAAATGGTAAAGTTGGAGGAGTTTACTACAAGGGTATTTACACCGGAGGTATGAAAGAGGCAAAATTAATATTCCTCTCTTTTGCATTGGAAACAACAAATAATACAACTGCGAAGAATATTCTAATTAACGATGCATTAAATTTCTTTGAGGGGACTACAAATGTTTTTTTTAGCGGAGAAAAATATTTTGAGTTTTCGGTCTCTCAAAATTATCCAAATCCTTTTAATTCAAGGACAAAAATAGAGTTTTTCTCACCGGAGAAAGGTTTTGCAAAGATTCAAATATTTAATATTTTAGGAGAGTTAGTTATATCCGAGGAAAAAGAAGTAATTAATCCAGGAAGAGATTCTTTTGAAATCAATGCAAGCAAGTTATCTTCAGGAAGTTATTTCTATAGAGTTTCACTTGGAAGCTACATTATCACTAAAAAATTTATACTCATTAAGTAAGGAGAGTACATGGGAAGTTCATTAAATAAAGTAATGCTGATTGGTTATACTGGTAAAGATGCCGAAGTTCGATATTCTAACACAGGATTAGCTGTGCTAACGGTCTCTCTCGCGACAAACGAGCCGTACAAAGATGCTGATGGAAATTGGAAGGAAAACACAACCTGGCATGACATCGTTTGTTACGGAAATCTTGCTGAACGAATGAAGGAAAATCTCAAAAAGGGGAAGAGAGTTTACGTCGAAGGGAGAATTTCCAAACGAAATTATGTTGATAAGAATCAAAATAAGCGCTGGGTTACAGAGATTGTCGGATCGAATATAATCCTATTGGAAAGAGCTGTAGCGGAAGCTGATGTCCAATCAGAAGATACGGCTGACGAAAATCGAGCAGCAGGCTCCGCTGATGTTGAAGCTACTCCTGATGAAGATCTTCCGTTTTAGATAAGTTGAATAAAATTAGGATGATGGATTGTATTCTAGTTGGATAGTTTTTATCGCACTTTTTCTTTTATTATTTAGTCTATCCGCATTTTTCTCAGGTTCAGAGGTTGCTTTATTCTCACTGGATGAGAAACGATTAAAATTAATCAAGAAAAAAAATCCTTACGCATTTAAACTCATCTCGCGTTTACTTGAATATCCAAGGAAAATCTTGATCACAATTTTAATTGGGAATAATATTGCTAATGTCGGAATTTCCTTAACTGCTGCGCTGCTCACATTAAAGTTAGCAAATAATTTCAATCTTAATATTGATATTGTGCTTGCAGTCGAAATTATTGTTCTAACAATTACTGTGTTGATTATCGCGGAAATATTTCCGAAAATTATAGCAAATAAATATCCAATCGAGTTCTCAGTATTTGCATCATACCCCTTGAGTTGGATTTTCACACTTCTTGCACCTGTTACCTTTTTATTTTTTCACATGACCAGACTATTGCAAAAAAGGATTGTGATTGATAAAAAGAAAATGGCTATTAGCAGTGATGAGATTAAAACACTTGCCGACCTTGGTAAAGAACACGGTGCGCTTGAATCCGAAGAACACAGTTTGATTCACAGTATCATTGAATTTGGCGATACAACTGTACGAGAAATTATGACCACTCGAACTGAGATGGTAGCCATCGAAATAAATTCGTCATTTGAAACGGTTATACAAACTATCTTTGCTCACAAGAGGTCACGGATTCCGGTTTACAAAAATAATATTGATAATGTAGTGGGAATTCTATATGCGAAGGATCTATTACCATATTATTCGACGCAGAGTTCACTGCAATATTTTTCTCTGCAAAAATTATGCAGGCAGCCATTATTTGTTCCAGAAATCAAATTAATTGATGAAATGTTTAAGGACTTTCAATCAAAGAAGGTACATATAGCAATTGTTGTCGATGAATTTGGCGGTACTGCCGGTTTAATTACGCTGGAAGATATTATTGAAGAGATAATGAGTAAATTCAGTCAATCAGATGAACCAAGCGAGTATTGTAAAAAATTGGATGAAAATTCTTATTTGATAGATGCAAAAATTCCAATAGAAGAATTTGAAAATTTACTTGATGAAAGTTTAAGAGAAGACGAATCGGAATATGACACGCTTGGCGGATTTATATTTCATACGTTAGGTGAAATACCTAAAACGAATTTTCGTTTTGCGATAAAAGGGTATGAACTACAGATAAAAGAAATTAAAAACAACAGAATAACTTCAGTATTACTTACAAAAAATGAATCTTAAAGTTAGACAAAGGATTTTTGTTGCTTCATTATCTGTGACAATGATTATAATTGGTATTGTCGCATATTATGCAAGTTCAAAAAGCAGGATTGCAAAAACAACTTTGACTATTCTAAGCGAAAAGCATGTAGACGAATTGATAGGTTCATTATTATTAAGAGTGGAACGGCCTGATCAAAAGAAAAAACTCAGTGCTACATTTGATAAATTGAGGTTAAATATCAAGAATGAGAATTATTCAGATGAACACCTAAATGAGATTTTAAAGTTTTTCGATTCCCTTGAACGTGAAAACCAAATAGACAGCAATCTTGTTGACAAATTTTATAAATTAGTTTACAGCGAGTTTTAAGATGAAAGAAAGTAGAAAAACAAATATTAAGGTCGGAATCACTGTTATAGTTGCTCTGTTAGCTTTTATTTGGATTCTTGGATGGGCTAAAAGAATAACACTTGCTGGTGACAGTTACACTGTTAGAATGAAATTTAACTCAGTTTCAGGACTCGAAAATGGAGACCACATCACTGTCAATGGAGTGAAAAAGGGAAAAGTGACTAACATTACGGTTGAAGGAGGATTTGTTTTAGTGAGTGGAATACTGCCGAACGATGTAAAATTAAAATCAGATGCGAAAGCACGAGTTGAAATGCTGGATTTAATGGGGGGGAAAAAAATTGAAATATTTCCTGGGTATAATGAGGATTTATTTAACTTGAGCACTGAACTCGAAGGGAAGTTAGCAACCGACATTCCAGGTGCACTTCAAATGATTGGAAATGTCGAGAATGAATTGAAAACAATTATTGTTGATTTAAAAGGTCTACTGGAAAAAGTTTCTGAGAATATCAGCGATGAAAAGTTATTTGTGAGTTTAAGGAATGCAATTTCAAATTTCGAACAAATTTCTATAAAATTAGATAAAATCTTAGTGACCAATGAAAAAAATATAACTCAATTTGTAAAGAATTCCGCTGAGGCATCTGGAAAGTTGAACACACTTCTGAGTGAAAATTCTGCAACAATAAAATTAACCTTGCAAGAAACAGAAAAACTTGTCAGCCGATTGAATGAATTATCCGAAAAACTTGATTCGTTTTTAGAGCAAACCCAACAGCAAAAAAATAACTTAGGTAAAATCATTTATGATGAAAAAGTTTATGAAGATTTGCAGAACTCGTTGAACCGATTAAATGAAATCACAGAACTGCTTCTAGAACAAATGAAAACCGGCGGTATTAAAGTCGATACAAAAGTGAGATTGTTCGAGTGAGGCATATTAGTAAATTATTAATATCAGCAATCTTGATCTGGACTTTCCTTAGCTTTATTCAGTATGAAATAATTTCAGCTAAACCTATCCGCGCGACAAGAGGAATGGTTGTTTCTGCGAGTGATTTAGCAACTAAGGTTGGGCTCGAAATCCTGAAAAAGGGTGGAAATGCAATTGATGCTGCTGTTGGGGTTGGATTCGCCCTCGCTGTTACTTATCCAGCCGCAGGAAATATTGGGGGAGGGGGATTTCTTGTATTCGTTAGGAACGACGGTTATGCTACTTCAATTGATTATAGGGAGAAAGCCCCTTCTTCGGCTTATCGAAATATGTATCTCGATTCGAATTTAACACCGATTGCAAATATGAGTACAGAAGGTGTAACTTCTGCGGGCGTACCTGGGAGTGTCGCTGGAATGTTGTATGCACTCGATAAATACGGAACAATGAAATTAGAAGAAGTAATTCAACCCGCAATTGAACTTGCCGAAAAAGGATTTTTACTGAATTACGAGTTGGCCTCTTCATTCAATGGTAATTATGTGAATTTTATAAATTTTCCTTCTTCAAAAAAAATTTTCACTAAGAGCAGTGGAAAATTTGTCGAAGGAGATATCTTCATTCAAAATAATCTTTCAGAAACGCTGAAGCGAATTCGTGAAAATGGAACTGATGGATTTTATAAAGGAAAAACTGCAGATTTAATCGTTGCCCACATGAAAAATGATGGCGGCTTTATTTCTTTAGAAGATCTTGCAAATTATAAACCGATTGAGAGAAGGCCGGTAAATGGAAGCTATCGTGGTTATAAAATTATTTCAATGGGTCCGCCAAGCTCAGGGGGAATAGCATTAATTGAAGCTTTGAACGTACTTGAAAACTTAACTCTTTCAAGAGAGGATTATCATAGCAGCAAGCATCTGCATTATCTAATTGAAACACTAAAACGAGTCTATTTCGATCGAGCCGAATATCTCGGTGATTCTGATTTTGTAAACATCCCAGTAAAAAAATTACTATCCAAAGAATATGCTTCAGAAATATTTAACTCAATCGATTCAATCCTTGCGTCAAACAACAAATTGATAAATACAAAAGGATTGAAGAGTAATGAAAGTACTGAGACAACGCACTATTCAATTTATGATCAATTTGGAAATGCGGTCAGCGTTACAACAACTATAAATGGTTCATTCGGCTCTCATGTTGTTGTCGAAGATGCTGGATTTTTATTGAACAATGAGATGGATGATTTTAGCATAAAACCTGGCGTACCAAATATGTATGACCTGATCGGATCTGAAGCGAACTCTATCCAACCGAATAAAAGGATGCTCAGTTCGATGACACCGACTGTCATCTTAAAGGAGAATCGACCATATATTATTATTGGTTCTCCTGGCGGTCCGATGATTATAACGTCAGTACTTCAAGCTGTGATGAACATTATCGATTTTGGAATGGATATTGAGCAGGCCATAGATATGCCAAGAATTCACCATCAATGGCTCCCGCAAGAAATTTATTTTGAATCATTTTCTTTATCTCAAGATGTAAAAGAGGAGCTGATCAAGAGGGGACACGTTTTTCAACCGCGCACTAGCATGGGAAGATTAGAAGGGATCATGATTGATCAAAAAAATAATTTTATTTTGGGAGCAACCGACCGCCGTGGTAACGGATTGGCAGAGGGATTTTGAATATGGTAATCGGTGTCGGTGTAGATATAATCGAAGTTCAGCGTGTTTCAGAAATTATTGAAAGATATGGTGAAAGATTCTACAATAAAGTTTTTACAGATGAAGAAGTGAAGTACTGTAACTCAAAAGCAAAACCTTCGCAACATTTTGCTGCAAGGTTTGCTGCCAAAGAAGCATTTAGTAAAGCTATAGGAACTGGTCTTGGTAAGGAATTTATTTTAAGAGAAATTGAGATTGTGCGAGATGCGAAGGGGAAACCAAGTATCAGAACAAAGAGAAAGATCAAAGAAAAAATTATGTTATCTATTTCACACTCAGACAATTATGTTGTAGCAGTTTGTGTAATTGAATCTTAACTATTCTTTAAACCAAATCCGCTTGAACTCATCCATCAACTCATTCTCATGGTTCTCATTAATTGAATTCCCATCCGGACCTTTAAGGTAATTGTAATCACCAAATGATTCACCATTCACATCACCCCATTCACTCTTCCAAATGTAAAATGCGAAGTGAAATCCTTCCGAAATAAAGAGCGAATGCAGATCTTTAAGATAATTTAAGAATCCTTTTTTAAATCTCCGTCCGCCATATTCGTTAATAAAAATTGGTACATCATTAACTTTTTTAAATTGAATCACATTATAGAATAAATCTTTAAAGATTGATGAATCAATTTGAACAAGTGAATCACGATAATAATAGCTGCCAGGGTAAACGGAATCATTTAACTCATTTGTGAATTGGTGAGGGAAATACATATTACATGAATAAACCAAAAATGGATCGTTAAGGACTTTCATTGAAAAAAATCTATCCGGATAAGCCCACCCAAGCGGCTGAATAATTATTGGTGTTACAGAATCAACTTTCCTGATCCGAGAAATGAGTTCATCGACGAACTTAAAATAAGTTGAATCAAAAACTGGAGGTAAGTAAACAGGATAATCGGCATGGGGTTCTAAAATAAAATTATACCCAATTATGTGGTCGTTTTTCTTATATCGGTCAGCAATGAATTCACACATTTCGATATACTTACCCATTGCAAATGAATCGTGAAAAAGCAGTTCATCTTCTCTGCCGTCGTTGTCAAAAACTTGAAGTGATCTTCCTGGGCCGCTGCGCAATGAAATTACGAGATTCAATCTGCACTCTCTTGAGTAACTAACAATCGAGTCCAAATTCATTAAATGAAGTGAATCGATTTCATACGGAGAAAAATAAGTAAACACGCCCGGGTAGTTTGCGACTAATAAATTAGCCCCCAAATTTTTTAACTCCATAATATCTTGAAGTGAAATTGGTTCACGCATTGAATAGGATGAAAAATGTTTATAAGGATGCACGTTTGCACCTCTTAGTGCTCCATCAATCCTCCAGAAATCATATTTTTGATTTTGCGAATTTGCTGCGTTAGTAATTAACAACAATACAAATAAAAATATTTTCCAATTCTTGAACATAAGTGTTATTTTAAATTAACTCGAAAAAATAAAGTGATAATTCAAAATTATGAAAATTAAAATTCTTCTTTCGTTCTTATTATCGGTATTAATGTTCCAGAGTTGCAGTTCTCAGACGAATTATTATGTAGCATTTTGGAATTTGGAGAATCTTTTCGATACAATTGATGATCCAAATAACATGGGGGATGACGAATATTTACCAAATAACCAATTGAGATGGGATGAGGAGAAATTCGACAAAAAGCTCAGTAATCTTTCAAAAATAATTCGAAGCATGAATGAAGGTCAGGGACCCGATATTTTGGGAGTTTGTGAAATTGAAAATCGAAGTGTGATCGAACTAATGGCTTCAAGGTATTTAAGAGATTTAGAATTCGAAATTATTCATTTTGATTCTCCTGATTCCCGCGGTATTGATGTTGCATTATTGTATAAAAAAGATCGAATAGAATTTATTGATGCGACTGCAATTAATGTACCCATAGAAGGGATGACTCGCGATATTTTATATTCAAAATTAAAAATCGATAGTGAGTTTTTCCATTTTTTCGTTAATCATTGGCCATCAAGACGTGGTGGGGAAATTGAAAGTGAACCTCGCAGAATAAAAGCTGCAACAATATTAAGAAAAAATGTTGATGAAGTTCTATCAAAAGATCAGACAGCGAACATTATTATTATGGGGGATTTTAATGACATGCCTTATAATAATTCAATCTTGGTTTCATTATTAGCTGTGGACTTTGATTGTGGTAATATGTCAACGGAGTATGGATCAAATTTATATAATCTTTCTCAAAGTTTATTTAAGCAGGAAAAAGGCACATATTTTCATCAAGGGCAATTCAATATGTTGGACCAAATAATAGTTTCAAAAGGATTGTTGGATAATAAAAAGTTCGATTATGTATGCAATTCTTTTGAAATATTAAGTAATGATTTGAATACAACTCGTCAGGGTAAATATGCAGGTGCTCCGTATCCAACTTTTGGTTCGGGCCGATATCTCGGCGGATTTAGCGATCACTTTCCAGTTGGAATTCGTTTGAAAGTAATTGAATAATTTTTTCGGCGGAATTCTTCAAAAGAAAGGGAAAAATCAATTGACTTTCGTATGTCAAAGTCTTAAAATTGTACCGATTTAAACTATGTTGAACAATAATAATTTATCAATCTTTAGGAGGTAAATTTAAATGGAATATTCTGGAATTTTTGGATTTATAAATGCAATCATAGCGCAAGCATCTGATACCGGTATGCTTAACTGGCTAACAGAAAAATATAATGCTGGCGGCTTATTCATGCACCCAATTTTAGCTTGCTTGATTTTAGGATTGGCTTTCTCGATTGAAAGATTTTGGACATTGACGAGAGCAAACATTAACACCAAAAATTTCTTGGTTGGTGTTAAAAAAGCTATGGACGACGGAGGAATTGAAGGAGCAAAGGATTATTGCGCCAATACCCGCGGTCCAATTGCAAGTGTTTTTCATGCTGGTCTTTTAAGATCCGATGAAGGAATCGAAGCTGCTGAGAAAGCAATAGTTGCCTACGGTGGAATTGAAATGTCATTCCTCGAGAGAGGATTAATTTGGATTTCTACGTTTATCAGTATCGCCCCGATGTTAGGATTCACCGGAACAGTTCAAGGTATGATTGAAGCTTTTGACGCTATTAAAGAAGCAAATCAGATTTCACCAAGTATTGTTGCTGGTGGTATCGCAGTTGCATTGCTCACCACACTTTTTGGTCTAGTAGTAGCTATGATCCTACAGGTTTTATACAACTATTTTGTTTCTCGAATTGATAAAATTGTCGTTGAAATGGAAGAGAGCTCAGTCGAATTAATTGACACTTTAGTCTCTTACAAACAAAAAAAGTAAACTAAGTAAATTTAGCGCAGGAATTTTTAATGCCTCAAATTAGAAAAAAGAAAACACCAGAAGCTGAGATTCCAACCAGCTCCATGGCTGATATTGCATTTTTACTTTTGCTTTTCTTCTTGGTTGCTACGACGATTGACGTGGACACAGGTATCGGTTTAACGTTACCCGAATTTGTACCTCCTGAAGAACAAATTCAAGCCGAGATCTCTAAAGACCGACTCGCAACTTTGCTTATAAATGAAAACGGTGATATTCTGCTTAGTGATGAAGTAGTCACATTAGCTCAAATCGGTGAAAAGCTTAAGGTAAGGATAAGAAGTAAAATTGATTTGCCAAACAATAAAAAACTAATTGTCTCAGTTAAGACAGACAGTAAAACTAATTACAATCTCTATATACAAGCTCTAGATCAAGTGAAAGAATCTTATTTTGAAGTTCGTGAAGAATATTCATTTCAAAAGTATGGTAGAAAGGTTATCAATCTTGATGAAGAGCAATCTATCGATGTAAAAGAGAGGATACCTATTATCATATCAATTGCAGAACCTGAGGTTGTAAAATAAAATTTTAAGGTCAAGAAAATGAAATTTGAAAAGAAACTAGCAAAAACAAAACAGCAGATTCCTACTGCATCACTTCCAGACATTGTTTTTATGCTATTGTTATTCTTCATGGTAACTACGACACTCAGAGAGCATGATGTAAAAGTGCAGTATCGTTTGCCCGAAGCTCGTGCTATTGAAAAGATTGAAAATAAGCGCGTTGTTTCATACATCTGGGTTGGTAGAGATGGAAGAATGCAGATTGATGACAATATCGTAACAGTCGATCAAGTTCAAAGAATCATGTACAACAAACGTGTAGATTTACCGACAATTATCGTTTCTCTAAGAATCGATAAGACTTCAAAAATGGGTTTGGTGACCGATATTCAGCAAGAATTACGTAAAGCTTATTGTTTGAGAATAAACTATTCTTCAATTAAAAAAATGTAGCTTTACTGTGAATTATTTTTAAGGCAGGCGTTATTATTTTAATTCCTGCCTTTTTTTATTTATAGGAGTTTAATGTTAAAAGAATCTATCAGTTTACAAATAAAAGAAGCAATGAAATCAGGAGATAAATTGCGACTTGAGACATTAAGATCAATCAGAGCTTCAATCATCGAATTTGAGAAAAGCGGTGTGGATCGTGAAATGACTACCGACGATGAAATTTCGATTCTCACTTCCCTTGTGAAAAAAAGAAAAGACGCAGCCGAGCAATACTCGAAGGCCGGCAGAAATGATTTGTCCGAAAAAGAGACTAAAGAACTTGAGATCATTCAGACTTTTCTTCCGAAACAACTCTCGAGGGAGGAAATTGAAGAGATCATTAATAAGTTAATTACTCTGGTTAATGCAAAAAGTATGAGTGATCTTGGGAAAGTGATGGGACCAGCAATGACCGAACTGAAAGGCAGAGCAGACGGCAAAATCGTAAATGAAATTGTAAAATTAAAGCTCTCAGCAAATGCATAATTACATTGATTACGCTGTAATCATTTTTGTGATCATTGGTTTTCTTCTTGGCTTAAAAGATGGATTGATTAAAAAAGTAATCAGCTTAGCTGCACTGATTGCAGCAATATTTATTTCAATCACTTTTTCTCATGATGTGAAAAAAATAGTCATGCAAATTACATCGCTTGATGCATTGCCAGCGATGATTGTTTCGTTCATCTTGATTTTTGTTGTTAGTTTTCTTGTCGCATCGCTCCTTTCAAGATTACTTAAACCAAGAGATGGTGTTATTAGTCTGATTAATAAGTTCTTAGGCGGCATTGTTGGTGTGTTCCAAATTTGGTTAATACTGAGTGCTCTTTTTATCTTCCTGAATCTTTTTAGTTTTCCAGATAAGGAGAGTAGGGTACAATCTCATTTATATAATTTTACTTTTTCTTTAATCCCAAATACATTCAAAGTTATTGAAAAAGCATTTCCAAGCACAAAAGAATTTTTTGATCTAATTAGAGAAGTAAACAGAAAAAAAGATTCCATTCTTACTCATGCTAAAGAGTATTGAAAAATTAGATCTTCCTAAGATTTTTTCTCACGTAAAAAAGTATGCTTCCACTGAAGTTGGCGCAAATTTAATTGAAAATGATTTTATAGCGAATTCGTTAGCTGAAGCAGAACTATATCAAACCTTAACTGATGAAGCGAAAAGATACTTTGAATTATCTTCCGATCTTGAAATTCTATTTTTACCGGATTTAACAGAGCAAATTGTTAAATCGCGGATTGAGGGTTTTATACTAAATGCAAAGGACTTTTTAAAAATAAATGATCTGCTTCGTAATTCCCGCATAATAAAAAACACTTTTTCAGAGAATAATTTGAATCTCGAAAATCTTCGCCAGCTATCTGAAGAATTAATTGTCGATAAACTTCTCGAAAAAAGAATAAATGACGTAATCGATGATTATGGCGAAATAAAAGATAATGCAGGTCCGGAGCTAAGACGAATTCGCGCAGAAATCAAACAGCAAAGTGACTATTTGAGAAAAGTTGCTGATAAACTTTTAAAAACATTTGCTGAGAAAGGACTTGTTCAGGAAGAACTAATGACAATCCGTGATGGAAGAATTGTCATTCCGGTGAAAACTGAATACAAAAGACAAGTTAAAGGTTTTATACACTCTGAATCTGCAACTGGGTTGACTACATACATTGAACCGGAAGAAACTCTTGAACTGAACAATGAGCTTCTATCACTTCACTTTGAAGAGAAAAGAGAGATTTCGAGAATATTGCATTTATTGACTACCGAAGTAAGTAAGATTGCAACACAATTAGTCGAATCGCTCAAATTGATCGCAAAGTTTGATTCGATTTTTGCAAAGGCAAAATACTCCATCGAAGTACGCGGTACGAAAGTCAATTTTTCAAATGATCACTCATTTGAACTCCTTGAATGCCGACATCCGCTTCTAATTCAAACCATAGGTTACCAAAAAACAGTTCCGTTTAATCTTAAACTCGATGAGACAATAAAATGTATGGTCATTTCAGGTCCAAATGCAGGAGGGAAGACTGTTTTGATGAAAGCAATTGGCGTGATATCTCATCTTGCAAGATACGGTTACCATGTTCCCATGCAAGCTGATTCGACGATACCTTTTTTCAAAAATATCCAGATCGATATTGGTGATGAGCAATCAATTGATAATGACATCAGTACTTTCGGCTCGCATCTTAAGAGTATTAAAGAGATTTATAATTCGTCAAATGACGAATCACTTGTGCTATTGGATGAGATCGGTACCGGAACAGACCCAAGCGAAGGTGTTTCTCTCGCTGCGGGGATTTTAAAACTTTTGATCGAAAAAGGTTCTTTTATAATTGTTACTACACACCACAGCTACTTGAAATTATTTGCAGCAAATCATTCAAATGCGATTAATGCATCAATGGAGTTTAATGCAAAAAATCTCGAGCCAACTTATAAGTTCATACAAGGAATTCCGGGAAGCAGTTATGCATTTGAAATTTCAGAACGACTCAATTTTCCTGATGAAATAATTCATACCTCAAAAAGTTTCCGTGAGAAAAATGCTGCCGAAATTGAACAATACATTTCATCACTGCATCAAAAATTGCAAGTTTATTCTAAACTGCTTGAAGAAGTGAAGGCAGAGAAAATCCAACTAGATAAATTAATTAATGAATTCAATCAAAAACTAAATGAAGTTAAGGCAACTAAATCTGAAATAAAACAAAAAGCTTTGGAAGAGGCTCTTACAATAGTGAAGTCTGCAAATTCTCTTATCGAGAAAACAGTAAAATCAATCAAAGAATCGAAGGCAGATTCAAATGTAATCCATCAATATCGGGAGCAGATTAAAACCGTAAAAAATGATATTGAAGCACAAATAGTAGAATCATCAATTCCTATTGAAGCAGGTTCTATTTCAGTCGGCGATTTTGTTATCTCGAAGGAAAAAAATATTAAAGGGAGGGTTATTGAAATAGATGAGCGGAAAAATTTTGTTCAACTTTTAATTGGTAATCTTAAAGTAAAAACAAAATTAAATACGCTGGTTAAAATCAATGTTGAAAAGGAACTAGAAATAACATCTAAAGTATTCAACTTACGGAATGAAATTATTCCCATGAGACTCGACATTCGAGGACAACGAACAGTTGATGCGGAAAGAGAAGTGCTTAATTTTATTGACAATGCTTCCGTTTCAGGTCTAATACTACTTGAGATCCTGCATGGAAAGGGAGATGGTATTCTTAAAAATTTTGTAAAAGAATGGTTAACAAAACATCCTTTTGTTGAATCATTTAACCCAGCTCCAATAGAGCAAGGAGGAGATGGGATTACTATAGTGAAATTGAAAGAATAGTTATAACATATTTCAAAATAAAATATTAACAGTTTTATTTAATATCAGTTTTCATATTTTTGTAGTGTATGTTCAAAAAGATCTTAATTGCAAATAGGGGCGAGATCGCAATACGCATCATTCGAGCTTGTAAAGATCTTGGTATTCAACCAGTTGCGGTTTATTCAGACGCTGATAAAAACTCTTTGCATGTTCGACTTGCAGGAGAGGCAATTCATATTGGAGCAAGTCAATCTAAAGATTCGTATTTAAACTTTGAGCAAATAGTTGATGCCGCTAAGATCTCCAATTGCGAGGCGATTCATCCCGGATATGGATTTCTATCAGAAAATCCTGACTTTATTAAATACGTTTGTGATCGAGATTTAGTTTTTATAGGTCCTTCAGCTGATTCAGTACGACTAATGGGAAATAAAGCATCTGCAAGAGATTTGATGATAAAGCACAATGTTCCAGTTGTTCCCGGAACTAAGGATCCAATTCAATCTAAGGATGAATTAAAATCTATTGTTAATTCAATTGGTTATCCGATTCTACTCAAAGCAACTTCTGGCGGTGGTGGTAAAGGGATGAGAGTAGTGCATGATGAGTCAGAACTATACTCAAGTTTTGAGATGGCTCAGAGCGAAGCAGAAAAATCATTCAAAGATAAAAATGTATATGTAGAAAAATATCTGACGAATCCAAAACACATTGAAATTCAGATAATTGCGGATCATTTTGGAAATTATGTCCATTTGTTTGAAAGGGAATGCTCCATCCAAAGGAGGCATCAGAAAATTATTGAAGAAGCCCCATCACCAACTGTTGATGATGAACTTAGAAAAAAAATTACATTGTCTGCAATACAAGCTGCAAAAGCTTGTAATTATACAAATGCAGGAACGATAGAATTTTTAGTTGATAGCGATAAGAATTTTTATTTCTTAGAGATGAACACGCGAGTTCAAGTTGAACATCCAGTTACCGAATTCATAACAGGTATCGATATCGTACGTGAACAAATTAAGATAGCTGCTGGTGAAAAACTTTCTTTTACTCAAGACCAATTAAAAATCAATGGATCAAGTATTGAAGTTCGTATTTATGCTGAGGATCCTTTTAATAACTTTATGCCCTCGTTTGGAAAAATTTCTCACTACCGGGTATCGGGTGGATTCGGAGTGCGGATTGACAGCGGGATCGACATGGGAAGCGAGGTTCCAATATATTATGATCCCATTTTAGCAAAAGTAGTGACGTGGGGGATTAATAGAAATGAAGCAATCGCAAGAATGGAAAGAGTGCTGCGTGAGATACAAATTGTAGGTTTAGTGACTAACATTCCTCTATGTTTATGGATTTTAAATGAGCCAGAGTTTATTGAGAATAAATTTGACACACAGTACCTCTCGAATAAATTTCAGGAAAATGGAAACGGTCATTGGATTAAAGGTGATGAGAAGATTTTAGACCTTGTCTCGAAGACGATAAGTTATTGTAATTCTAAACGTAATTCTGCTCAAAAGAATACCTCCAATTCTTTTACAGTAAAATCGAATTGGATAAAACGAAGGTTTGAGGATTGAAATACAAAATAACATATCCGAATTATGAACACTCTGTAATAGAGGAGAAAAATAATAATGCTCTGGAAATCATACCTCTATCAGAAAATTTGTATCAAGTTTCCGATGGAGATCATATTTACGAAATCAATGTTGAACCGATTGTAAATGGTTCATCACGTGCATATTTCAATGGGAATATTTTACCATTCGAAATTCATAATTATTACGGTGAAGTTTTCGAAAAGATGAGCGAAGATCACTTAAATCAGAAGAACGCAATTATCAAGGCTCCGATGCCCGGATTAATATCAAAACTGAAAGTTGTGGTCGGACAGGAAATTCAAGTTGGCGAAAGCCTACTAATTCTAGAAGCAATGAAGATGGAAAACGAGCTAAAATCACCCATTGATGGGGTTGTGAAGCAGATAAATGTTGAGCTTGGTGCTACAATTAACAAAAATGCACCATTAATCACAATTGAAGGGGAGTGAAATTTTTTGAATAAAGTTATTTGTAAATCTTGCAGTTCAGAAAATTATTTTGAAGCATACAAATGCTCAAGCTGCTCAAATGTTTTACGTGCTAAAGTTTCTAACATTGATTTTTGGTCAGTGCTTTATCAAATGTTATTTGATACTGAGAACGCATTTAAACAAATTCTCTATGCAAATAATAAGAATTTTTTAATACCTCTTTTTATTTTATTGAATTTAAAATTTGCATCACTTCTTTTTGTTTTAGGTTCAATTTATGATTTAGAGATCTCGTTTAGTTTGTTCTGGGGAGCTCTGCTTGCTTTAATGGTTATTTTGTGCATCATTATGTTTATATATTTAGAATTCATAAGAACAGTGATTAACAAATTATTTTTGCAAAATTTGTTTAGAAAAAATTATCTATCAGTGATTGTATATGCCTCATCTATATTTTCTTTGAGCATTTTTGTTTTACTGACTATAGAGTTGGTATTATTCGGGCCTTTTTTATTTTCCGGCAATCCATCGCCATTTGATATTAAGCCAATTCCGGCTTACATCATTGCAGGGCTTGAGATTTTGGTGTTAGCTCTTTTTCTAATATTTTCCTTCATCGGATTTAAAATTTATTTACAATCAATTCGAATGTCCGTAATCGTCACTTTATCTGCCATTTTAATAATTCCAATTTTATTTTTCTTATCAAAACATTTTTTTTCATTAATTATGGTGGTTTAGTATGCCGAATAGAATAAAAATCATACTCGTAGGGTTGGGACCAATAGGAGTTGAAACCTGTAAATTGGTCCTTCAAAAAAAATCTTTAAATCTATTAGCTGTTGTTGATATCGATTCAAAGAAGTTTGGCAAAGATTTAGGAAAGTTTATTGGAGCAAAGAAGAAATTGAATATTCCAATTGTTGAGAATCTTAGCTCTGCCTTACACAAGTTTCATCCTGAAGTTGCAATCTTGACTTCTGGCAGCAGACTTGAATCAGTAAAGGAAGATTTATTCACATGTATTGAGAATAAAGTCAGTATAATATCAAGCTGTGAGGAATTGCTGTATCCATTTATCTCGAATCCAGCATTAGCTGAAGACATAGATAAAAAGGCGAAAGAAAAATTTGTCCATATACTTGGAACAGGGGTAAATCCGGGATTCATAATGGATATTGCACCATTGTTTTTTACGAGCGTGTGTTCAAATGTAAAAACTATTAAAGCAGAGCGGGTTGTTGATTTGAATAAAAGACGTAAACCATTACAAGCGAAAATGGGACTTGGAAAAACAAAATCTGAGTTTAATCAGATGGTAAAAGTAAAGAAGCTTGGTCATGTCGGTTTACTTGAATCTGCCCAATTGATTGCTGACGGATTGCGAATGAATATTTCTTCTTATAAGGAGAAAATTACTCCAATACTCGCTTCAAAAAACTTCACAACAAAATACTTCCGAATAGACAAAGGGAAAGTGTGTGGAATGAATCATGTTGTTCAAGGGTTTTATGGAAAACAAAAATTAATCAGTCTCGATCTTCAGATGAGAGTTGATCTGTATAAATCTTTCGATAAAATCATTGTAGACGGAACTCCAAAGTTAAATGTTATTGTCGAGAACGGAGTCTTTGGTGATACTGCAACGGTCGCTATGCTCGTAAATTGTATACCAAGCTTACTGCATGCAGAATTCGGATTATTAACTATGAAAAACATTCAGATCCCCAATTACCTAAATCCCCAGATAGGATAATTCTGAAGTTATAAAAAAAATTAAATTGTATTATGTTCCTAATTTCGGCGAGGTAATTGCTGATAGGAGTTGCGTTAAGCTAGATAACTACTAACTCATGTTCTTGAAAGGAAAATTGTAAATAGTATGGAAATAAAGTCATCAAACGTATACACGTACTTAAAAACAAAACTTTACGATTTAAAAGCCTGGGTAGAAAGTTTTGCGGAAAAACCTTATGCAACGGCAGCGTTATTTTTCTTCGCATTTATTGAATCATCGTTTTTTCCTATTCCACCAGATGCATTGTTAATTGTGTTAGCTTTGAGCAAACCATCACGGAGCTTTATATATGCTTTTTACTGTACGATTGGTTCAGTATTGGGTGCTTATTTAGGTTATTTAATTGGTTATGTTTTTTATGATACAATTGGGATTGGAATAATTAAATTCTATGGTGTTGAAAATGAGATAAATTACGTGTTAAGTAAATATCAGGAAAACGGATTCCTTGCAATTGTTACAGCTGGATTTACGCCGATTCCTTATAAAGTGTTTACGATTCTTGCAGGTTTTAATTTAACTATCGATTTGTGGACATTAACTTTTGCCTCGCTAGTAGGACGTGCTGGACGGTTCTTTTTAGTTGCAGGTTTAATTTTTTGGATTGGGCCAAAAATAAAAATTTATATTGAAAAATATTTTGATAAACTAGCCCTTGTATTTTTTGTTTTACTTATCGGAAGTTTTTTCGTATTAAAATATTTATTGTAGAATGAAATTTGAAACTGATATACTCGTTATCGGAAGTGGTATTGCCGGTTTAAGATTCGCAATAGAAGCGTCCAAATTTGCTGAAGTTTGTATAGTTACCAAAAAAGACAGAGCGGAATCTAATACCAACTATGCTCAAGGTGGGATTGCTTCAGTTCTTTCAAAAGAAGACAGGGCGGAATTACACATTGAAGATACTCTAAGTGCTGGAGATGGAATCTGCAATCGAGAAGCAGTTGAATTGATCGTAAAAGAAGGCCCATCTGAAATTCAAAAGTTAATTGATTTCGGTACACAATTTTCAAGAACATCGAACGGAAATCTTCACCTTGCAAAAGAAGGAGGACATTCAATCAGCAGAATCGCACATGCAAAAGACCTCACTGGGCGGGAAGTTGAACAAGCCTTACTTAGACATATTTCTGAAATTAAAAATATTCGGCTTTTTGAAAATCATATTGCAATTGATTTGATTACTGAACATAATCTTCTAAGTCCTTACCGAACATTGTCTAGCAAGCGTCATTGCTGGGGTGCTTATGTTTATGATGTTGAAAATTCTGCTGTCCATACATTTGTCGCAAAATGCACTTTGCTCTCAACTGGAGGTTTAGGACAAGCATATTTGCATACAACAAATCCTGCAATCGCAACCGGTGACGGTTTTGCAATGGCATTTCGTGCAGGTGCATTAATGGCAAATATGGAGTTTATTCAGTTTCATCCGACAGCATTGTACGAACAAGGTTTTGACAATCGGAGCACGAAACCCTGTTTTTTAATAAGTGAAGCTGTCCGCGGATTCGGTGCTAAGCTCAGGTTAAAATCTGGTGAAGAATTTATGAACAATTATGATAATCGAAAAGAACTTGCTCCACGAGATATCGTTGCGAGAGCCATCGATAAAGAGCTAAAAAAGAGTGGTGACAATTTCGTTTATCTCGATTTGAATTTCAAATCTAAAGACGAAATCATAAATCATTTCCCTCATATTTACTTTAAATGTTTGGAAAAAAATATTGATATAACAAAGGATTACATTCCAGTAATTCCAGCAGCACATTATGCGTGCGGTGGGGTAGTGACTGATTTAAATGGACATACTTCAATAGAAAATTTATTTGCTTCAGGTGAAGTTTCAATGACTGGTGTGCATGGAGCAAATCGGCTTGCCAGTAATTCGCTACTCGAAGCACTTGTGTTTTCAAAAAACTCGGCACTTGGGTGTAAGGAAATAATTCAAAAATCTCTTTCCAAAATTCCCGCTGAAATTCCCGAATGGGTGGATACAGCAGAGTCATCGACTGAGGAAAAGGTTCTTATCTCTCAAAGCAGGAGAGAGATACGAGAAATTTTATGGGAATATGTCGGAATCGTTCGTTCAACCGAGCGATTAAATCGGGCACTTCGAAGATGCCACATAATTTATGAAGAGACAAAAAACATGTACAACATTTCGACTTTGTCTGAAGAAATTCTAGAATTAAGGAATTTAATTGATACAGCATATCTTATTGCGAAATCTGCGCTTACACGTAAAGAATCACGTGGTTTGCATTACACGATCGATTTTCCGAACAAAGATGATCAGAATTGGCTTAAACCAACTTACACTCAGAATTTAAATATTTGATTTGCATAGTATTTTTCGGAGTAGAGATTTTTTTTGATTGAAAAATATATTCACTTATTATAAAAAGTAAATGACATAAAAGCTATAAAGAACTATTTAACTGAAAGTTATCCGAATAATTTAATTTTTTTTTGGATTATTTTTTGTAAAACACTTTTTAGATTGCCCAATATTAGGATAAACATTTGATTATTTGTTCTTGATAAATTTTTATTCATGTATTAAGTTGTATTATCATGGAGATAAAGAAACTTAGGACAAAATTTTTTTTCTTCGCATTGATAATGTCAGGATTTTTCTGGCTTGGCGGTACAATTTACAAAGGAATAATCGCATATCGCTTATTTGAGCCGTTCTCATTAATCGTTAGGTCAGAATTAACCTATGAATCAATTGCCCAAACTCTTTTGATAATTGGTGGAGTAACAGTTTATATACTTGCTGCATACATTTTGTTTATAATTTTTTATATAATGTTGATTATCGATTCAAAGATCAGTTTTAAGGAGAATGGCTGGTTTTTTATGTGTACAGTTATTTTTGGTATTTTTTTACCGGTAGAAATTTTCTTAATGAATATAGACTTTCAATTTGTTTTATTGGTGCACAAGCAAGGTTTTGATTTGAATCAAGGGATGAGTTTATTGATTCAACGTGTCGGAGCATTAAGCGGACTTCCTGCAATTTCATTCTTTGCATATTTTACTACAATTTGGTTAGCTATTTTTCAACCCCTTAAACGTCCGCAATGATAAGAGCCAAAGAAAAAGAATATGAAGCTCTAATTCAAGAATTAAGAGCTGTTGCTGATACGCAGGGTATTAGGATTCGATTCGAAAAGGGGGATTTTAATGGAGGATATTGTGTTTTAAAAACCGAAAAGGTAATTGTGATCAATAAAAGTGCATCACAAAAAAGAAAAGCAAATGTTCTCGCCCTGGCTCTAAAGGAAATCGGTATAGAGGATATTTACGTTAATCCAAAAATCCGTGAAATGATTGAAGAAAATTGAATCGAGTTTTCAATTGTGAAAACCGATGAAACAGCATAACAAATGCTCCCATTACTAAAATCAATACTTGTTTAGTTTAATACTGTGTATATATCACGTTAGAATCTATTGATAACCAATGTGAGATCATAATTACAGTACATTTGATAATGGAATTTTATTTTGTATATTTGATGTGATTTTTTAAGGAAGTCTATGAAAGACTTATCAATCAAGAAGTTATATTATTCAATTAGCGAAGTAAGTAAAATAACCGGTTTAGAACAGTATGTATTAAGGTACTGGGAAAACGAATTCGAACAACTTAAACCTCAGAAGAATCGCGCCGGTAACCGCATTTATACAAACAGAGATATTCAACTTATACTTTTTGTTAAAAAGCTTCTCCGAGATGAAAAATATACAATTGATGGTGCAAAACAAATATTGACAACCTACAATCCAGAAGAGGGTGAGAGATTGCTCGAAGATCAGGTCGAAGCAGGCATTTCAGGTGAAGAGACAGTCAATAAAATTACTGATTCAAATATCATTAATGATTTAAGAGACGTAAAGGAATTACTTCAAGATATCTATATAAAATTATAGCGGAACGTGGCGCAGCCCGGCTAGCGCACCACTTTGGGGTAGTGGGGGTCGCGGGTTCAAATCCCGCCGTTCCGACTACGATCAATCTAACCAATTTTTTCCAGAATGCATTATAGTGATTTAGATCTTGATAAACCAAAAAGTAACTGCGGAATTTTTGGTGTTTTTGGCACCCAACTTTCTGCAACACTGACTTACTACGGATTGCTAGCACTTCAGCACCGAGGTCAAGAAGCTTGTGGTATCACATCGTGCGAAAGTCTTTCTGATTCACGTAAAGTATTTCACTCGATTAATGGGAGAGGATTAGTCTCAGAAGTTTTTCATGATGAAAAAATTTTCAAATCGAATTTAGTTGGAAACTCGTCGATTGGACATAATCGTTATTCTACCACAGGTTCTGATTACCTTGAAAATATTCAGCCATTCAATGTTAAATACAAACTCGGGAATTTAGCAGTTTCACATAATGGTAACCTCACAAATGCCAAATCATTGAGAAAAGAATTAGAAGACAGCGGCTCAATCTTTAGATCATCAAGTGATACTGAAGTAATTCTTCATCTTATCTCGAGAAGCCAGAAAGAAACGCAGATTGCTCAGATTAAAGATGCTCTTGATAAAATTAAAGGTGCTTTCTCTTTGGTCATTCTGACTGATAATGCTTTGATTGCTGCAAGAGATGGATACGGCATTCGGCCATTAGTTTTAGGTGAGCTTGACAACTCCTATGTAGTAGCTTCAGAAACTTGTGCATTCGATTTGATTGGAGCCAAATCCATCCGAGATGTGCAACCTGGCGAAATTCTAGTTATAAATCATGACTCAGTTAAATCAAGACAAGTGGAAAGCTTTTGGCTTGATGAAATTTCTGATCTTCCGAAGAAATGTATTTTTGAATTTATTTATTTCTCGCGACCAGATAGTGCAATCTTTGGTGAAAATGTTGATAAAGTCCGAAGAAAACTTGGGAAGAATTTAGCCCTTGAAAGTCCTGTAGTGGCAAAAGATGAAAAAGTATCCGTAATAAGTGTGCCAGATTCATCAAATACGATTGCAATAGGTTATCAATCTCAGTTACGGAAACAGGGAATTGATTCAAAACTAGAGATAGGATTGATTAGAAGTCATTATGTAGGGAGGACATTCATTCAGCCTGGTCAAGATAAGCGAGAGTTGGCAACAAGAATTAAATTCAATACAGTTAAAGGTGTACTGCAAAATCAAGAAGTTGTTGTAGTAGACGATTCAATTGTGAGAGGAACGACCTCAAAGATGTTAGTTAAATTGCTTCGAGAAGCAGGACCTGAAAAAATTCATTTAAGGATTTCTTCACCTCCGATCTTGTATCCATGTCATTACGGAATGGACTTTCCTAGTCGGGAGGAACTCGTTGCAAATCAATTTAATGGTGACATTACTTTAATTAAAGAAGAAATCGAAGTCAACACACTTCAATATTTATCATTTCAAGGAATGTTGAACTCGGTGCCGGAGCAATCACCTGAATATTATTGCACAGCTTGTTTCAATGGTGATTACCCAATTCCAGTTGACGAGAATTTCAAAAAAAACGAACATGAAGTTTAGAATATTCAAATATGGTAAAAATTAATTTTTCTGAATTTATAAAAATACCAAATTTAATTAGCTCTGCTAGAATTTTACTTTTAATACCTTCAATTATTTTATTTCAAGATTTTGAAATTAATCGAATTCCTTTGATTTTAATAGGTATTATTGCTGCCTTGCTCGATAATTTAGATGGTTATCTTGCAAGGAGATTCAATGAAATCACTGAACTCGGTAAAATACTTGATCCACTTGCTGATAAATTAATAGTAGCAGTTTTTGGAATAGGCTTAGTACTGAATGGAGCCATTCCAACATGGTTTGCAGCCCTTGTGATATCGAGAGATTTAATTATAATATTATTCAGTTTATTATTCATGAGTAAAGTGGATAAAGTCGCAGCATCAAATTTTATTGGAAAATTTACCGTTACAATGACAGGTGTTTCATTTCTTCTTGCGTTGTTTGGAATTGAAACAGGAAACTTAATCTTTGATGGATTTATTATTCTGACATCGATCTTTGTTGTAATTAGTTTAGTGGTTTATGCAAGAACAAATTATTTTTATACAAAACATAATATTGAATGAACTTCCTCTCAAAAATTAGCTTTGATAAACTGAAAGGCGGTCTTACTAAAACAAAAAATTCTCTAATTTCGAAAATTGAAGAGATCATCAGGATTTCTCCATCAATCGATGATCAAACTTTTGAGAAAATAGAGGAAGCCCTGCTTTCTGCCGATGTTGGAGTGGGAGCCACAGAACGAATCTTATCGAATGCCAAAGACAATTTTAAAAATGTTAATGATTTATTTTTCAAAAGTGTAAAAAACGAATTACTAAAAATCCTCAATGATGCCGAAAATGGATCAGATTATTTTAATTATCAAGAATTTAATTTGAAAAATGTTAAAACTCCATTTGTAATTTTGATCGCAGGCGTAAATGGGACAGGGAAAACAACTTCAATCGGAAAAATATCACATAATTTTATTAAAAACGGTTATAGTGTTATCATAGCAGCAGCCGATACATTCAGGGCGGCTGCAAACGAGCAACTCGAGATTTGGGCGAAAAGATCAGGAGCGAGAATAGTTCAGCAAAAACAAGGAGCCGATCCAGGTGCTGTTGTTTATGAAGCTTTATCTTTTGCCGAGACAAACAAGATTGATATAGTTTTAGTAGATACTGCAGGCAGATTACATACAAAATCGCCGTTGATGATGGAATTGAAGAAAATTCAAAATGTTATATACAAGAAATTAAATCGATCTGCAGATGAAACTTTTTTAATAATCGATGCAAGTACAGGCCAAAATGCAATTCATCAGATTAACGAGTTCTCAAAATTTATTGATACAACAGGTATTATTTTAACGAAACTTGATGGTACGGCAAAGGGAGGAATTATTTTTCAAATCTGCAACGACAAAAAAATTCCTGTTCGTTACATCGGAGTAGGTGAGGGGATTGAAGATCTCCAACCTTTCGATCCTAAAACTTTTGTCGATGCTCTATTTTCAAACTAACTTGGAGTACTAAGTGAATAAAAAGTATCTTTTTATTGTAAATCCGATAGCAGGCAAGGGTAAAACCGGGAAATTAATCGACACTCTCCGAATGTTGATAAATAATAATAAACTTGATTACAAAATTTTAAAAACTGTGTCACGCGGACACATCGATTCCATCATAGAAGAAAATAAGCAAATCTTTGATCGTTTTATAATTGTTGGAGGTGACGGTACGGCTCATGATTTAATTAACTCAAAATCGATCACCGACGTAATTTGCGGAATAATTCCAACAGGATCTGGAAATGATTATGCAATGACATTAAAGATGAAAAAAAGTCTGGAGGAAAACTTAGAAGTTATACTAAAGGATAATGTATCTCATCTGGACATTGGTTTTGCTGAGATTGAAAACCAAGATGGAAGAAAACTAATTGCAAAATTTGCAAACAGCATAGGAATCGGATTTGATGCCGCAGTAGCTGCGGGAGCACAATCAATCACATTTATATCTGGTTTACCATTGTACCTTCTGTCAGTGTTTAAGAATGTAATTAGTTATCAAATGACACATTTTACTGTAGATGCTGATGATTTCAAATACTCAGATATCGCCTTTATGCTTGCTGTAGGGATCGGTAAAACAGCAGGTGGGGGCTTTCGCCTAACTCCAGATGCTGAAGCTGATGATGGCTTGTTGGACTTCTGCCTGATAAAAAAAGTAAATAAACTTGAAGCAGTTATTAATTTATTGCCTCGTGCAATTATTGGAAAACACATTAATAGTTTTAGGGTAATTTATAGGAAATCCAGTAAGTTATCTGTCTCGATTAAAAGCCCATTGTATGTTCATGCTGATGGCGAAATTCTAACTAATAATCTTAAAGAGTTGAAGATTTCAATACTTCAGAAAAAACTTAGAATAATTTCTAACTGGAGTTGACTAAATGTTTTTTAAAAGAATTCAACATAAGCGATATGATTACCAACCTCGCTATTATGATCCCGAGAAAGAAGATAAGCACAAGCTAAGAAAAAGAATAAACTTTCAGAGAGGAAAATATACTCGAAGAAAGAAGAATAGCAGAATGCTATTTTATATTTTAATTATTCTAGGCATAGTATATTTATTGTTCTATACGGGTATTTTTTAGAAACTATGTAAGTTTACATAATATACATTATAGGACAATTAACTATTGCTTCTTATAATTATAAAATCCTTCTCCAGATTTTCTTCCAAGCTTTCCGGCAGCTACCATTTTTCGTAATAATGGACAAGCTCGATATTTAGGATCGCGGAATCCTTCATATAATACATCCATTATTGATAAACAAACATCAAGTCCGATAAAATCAGCTAAATTTAATGGTCCCATTGGATGATTCATTCCGAGTTTCATCACTAGATCTATATTCTCTGCATTTGCGACACCTTCGTAAACGCAATATATAGCTTCATTGATCATGGGCATAAGGACTCTATTAGACACAAATCCCGGATAGTCATTAACTTCTGCAGGAGTCTTTCCAATTTTGATTGTTAGTTCATTTATCTTGCTAAAAGTTTCAGATGACGTAGAATAACCACGAATAATTTCTACAAGTTTCATCATCGGAACTGGATTCATAAAATGCATTCCAATAAAATTTTCCGGGTGCTTTGTAGATGCTGCTAATAACGTGATGGGAATAGATGAAGTATTCGATGCTAAAATACAATGTTCTCCAATTTTAGCATCAATTGCCTGAAGTACTTTTTTCTTTATAGATTCTTCCTCGGTGACTGCTTCCACGACAAGGTCATACAAATTAGAAGCTTTTTCAATTCCTTCTACCAAATTTATATTTTTTAAGGTGTTTGTTTTGTCACTCTCAGAGATAGTTTCTTTTTTTATCATTCTATCCAGATTTGAGGTAATAGTAGATAAGGCTTTATCTAATAGTTCTTTAGATAGATCTATTAAATCTACTTTATAATCATTTTGAGCGAATACGTGAGCAATTCCATTGCCCATTGTTCCAGAACCAATAACAGCTATATTTTTTATTTCCATGATTTCCTCCCTATTGAATGTTTTCAATTATTAATGTTGATGCTTCTCCACCGCCAATACAAAGTGAAGCTAGCCCGTATTTTGAATTTCTTTTTTTCATCTCATGAATCAATGTAGTTAATATTCTTGCTCCAGATGCTCCAATCGGGTGTCCGAGTGCAATCGCACCTCCGTTGACATTGACTTTTGAAGAATCAATTTTCAATTCGTTCATGGCTGCAATTGTTACCAGAGCGAATGCTTCGTTAATTTCGAAAAGATCTATGTCAGTAATTGTGAGATTTGCCTTTGAAAGAGCTTTTTTGATGGAGTTGATTGGAGCTAATGAAAAATTAATTGGCTCAATTGCTGCAGATGCTTGAGAGATAATTTTCACTTTTGGTTTTAGGCTTAGTTCTTTGCACTTTTCATGACTGGCGATTAACAAAGCTGATGCACCGTCATTTAGTTTTGAGGCATTCGCTGCAGTTATTGTTCCATCTTTTTCAAAAACTGATTTCAGTTGCGGAATTTTTTCGAATTTAACTTTTTTGGGCTCTTCATCAACTTTCACAAATTTGCTGCCCGATTTGTCCTTAATTTCAATTGGAACTATTTCAGCTTCAAATAGATTTTTTTCTTGAGCAGCAATGGCTCTTTTGTAACTTTCAACGGCATAATCATCCTGTATCTGCCTTGTGATATTTTTCTCCTTAGCGACCTTTTCTGCACAGCTTCCCATATGAATTTTATTATATGGATCTGTTAATCCATCTGAGATCATTGAATCAAATAAAGTCTGATTCCCAAATTTTACTCCGTTTCTAATTCCATGTACTATAAATGGTGCGTTTGACATACTTTCCATGCCGCCAGCAATGACTACTCCAGCATCACCAGACTTTATAGCCTGATGTGCCAACATTACCGATTTAAGACCTGAACCGCAGACCTTATTGATCGTCATACATTCCACTGATGTTGGCAATCCTGCAAATAACGCAGCTTGTCTTGCCGGAGCTTGACCGATTCCTGTCCCAAGGACATTTCCAAGAATTACTTCATCAATTTTTTCTTTTGGGATAGAACTTTTTTCAAGTATCGCTTTAATAACTTCGGAAGCTAATGCAGGTGCAGAAAATGCAGATAGTTCACCAAGAAAACTTCCTATTGGAGTTCGCAGTGCTTCACAAATAAAAACCTCAGACATATAATTCCCCTTCTTTTAATTGTTAAGTGATAAAAGATTTTTTGATTTTGATAAAAAGATTTGTCCAGATCAGATTCATATTAATATTCGAATAAATTAATTTAACTGAACCAACACAGTATTTAGATATTTCGTTTATTCCATCAGAATCAAGAGTTCGAGCTAAATTTACGATTTCGCTGCTAAGATTTCCACTATTAATCTTGGCTTGAAGCAATTGGCTGCACATAGCTTGAAACCGTTCCAACAATAACACTGCTTTTGCCTTATCATTGGAGTTTATGAAGTCATGAACTAATTGCATGGCTGAATAAAACTCAGTTTTCCAAATGTGGCGAAAGAAAGAAATAATTTCAGTATCATAGAGCTCAAGATCATTCAGTAAAGCATCAACAATATTTGAAATATTTGAAGAATACATCTGGATAAATTGCAGTGCAACTTCCTCCTTGATTTGAAATGTTTTTAGAAGATAACTTTTAATTTCTGCTTCGTTAATGGGACTGAACTTGATTTCCCAGCATCTTGAGAGAATAGTAGATAATAAAAAATGTGGTTTATCGGTAATCAATATAAAAAGAACATTTACTGATGATTCCTCAAGAGTCTTCAGCAGCATATTTTGCGATTCTTGATTAAGAGTATGAGCTTCAGAAATTATTACAACTCGTTTTGGGATCTCTGAATAAGATTGAGATAAATCGACTCTGAGTTTCCGAATCGAATTTACTTTGATGTCATTAGCTTTAGTTAGTTTTACTTTGAAATGTGGATTGGATTTTTTTTTTCCAGTGAGGATTTTAACTCATCCATGGAATCTGGAGATAGCTTTTGAAATGGATCGTCACCCGAAGTTTCATTTTTACCGAGAGGCAATGGATAAATGAAATTAATATAGGGAAATTCGAGACTTGCAATGCTTCTGCAGGATGGACATGTGCCACATGGAGTAAAAGAGTCAACCTTACAATTTATCGATTGAGCAAAAGCAAAAGCAGCAGCTTCCTTTCCAACTCCAGCTTCCCCTTTGAATAGAATTGCCGGTGGGTATGCTTTGGAAAGAAAAATTTTATTTAAATTGTTTCGAACTGTTTCTTGATTAACGATATAGTCCCATAAAACATTCATGTTAGAATGTCATAGATCAATATTCGTCCTCATCAGAATAGAAAAAGTCATTCTCGGTAGGATAATCCGGCCAAATGTCTTCCATGCTTTCGAATATTTCTTCAGCATCTTCAAGCTCCATTAAATTTTCGACAACTTCAATCGGTGCACCTGTTCTATTAGCATAGTCTATCAATTCAACCTTTGTTGCTGGCCATGGTGCATCTTCAAGATATGATGCTAATTCGATTGTCCATATCATATATAATAAATTCCCTGCCCTTGTTTAATTTTCAAGCTTTAATTGAGTATATAATTAACTGGGTCCTGCTTTTCGCCATTAAATGAGACTTCATAATGAACATGTGGTCCAGTTGATAAACCAGTACTACCACAGCTCCCGATCACTTGATATCGCTTAATTTGCTGTCCTTCTTTGACATGTGCTCGGGATAAATGTCCATAAAGTGTTTTGTATCCAAATCCGTGATCAATTTCAATAGTTAAACCATAACCCCCGCTCCAACCAACATGAGTAACCTTACCTGAGCCAGTAGCAAAGATCGGATCTCCATGGTTACCAAGGATATCAATTCCTTCGTGCATTTTCCATCTTCTTATGATAGGATGAACTCTCATACCAAAACTGTGCTCGCTGAAAACTCCATACATCGGAACAATGGCCGGTATATGTGCAACTAAAGATTCATTTTCAGAAATTTTATCAGTGAGTTTATTGAAATTTTCAAGCTGGTAGTTAATTTGCCCGGAAATAATTTCAGCTAGTTGATCTATAGCCGAGATATCCCCATCCTTACTTAAGGAGATTATACTTTCATCGGCACCACCAATTCCAAATTCTGCATCATCTGTAATATTCACGTTTGAAGCAATTCTAAGTTTCTTTTCCTGATGATAGAGTTGATTCAATGAATTTTGAATACCTGAAAATCGTTCTGAAAGATTGGCTAAACTTTCTTTAAGTTTACGATTTTCCTTCTGAAGCAAGCTAGTGCTGGAGAAGAATAACTGATGCAAAATCGTCGCACTCATCGTTAAGAAAACAATGAGAGGAAACAAAAGCAACATGATCAACTTTTTAGAGTTGAGCTGCTTTAGTTTGTTATGCTTTTTGGAAAAGAAATAGATTCTCATTCGGCGGCAAATTTAATGAAACTGCATAAAATTGTCAATTATTCAAAATCATGTTCAAAATATATTACAGACCTTTTTTCCTTCGATTTTCGTTTATTTTCAATGTTTTGTTTTATCCTTCCTGCCATATCTTGAGCTGGATCATAGCCGTAATGTTTAAGGAGATAGTTCAGTGCAATGACTTCAGATATAACGGTAATATTTTTCCCAGGAAATATGGGAAGTCTGACAGTCTGGACTTCCACATCTAAAATACTTGTTGTAGAGGAATCTAAACCCGTTCTTGTGTACTCAATTTCACTATCCCATTCTTCAAGCACAACAATAACTTCGATTCTTTTTTGAAAGCGAATTGACCTAATACCAAATATTTTTTCAACATTCAGTAATCCGAGTCCGCGAATCTCCATAAAATGTTTCATTAAGGATGTTCCGGAGCCCATTAGGATCCCTTCTCCTTTTCGCGTGGCGAGAATTACATCATCGGCAACTAATCGATGACCGCGTTCAACTAGATCGAGAGTCACTTCACTTTTTCCAATCCCGGAACGCCCGACAAACAATAATCCAACTCCATAAACATCGACAAGAGCTCCATGAATTGTTATTTGAGTTGCAAATTGATCGTCTAGGAAGTCGCTTAAGTGGTAAACTGCTTTTGTAGTTGAATGTCCCGTTTTATAAATGCTCACTTTTTTCTGTCGGGCTATTTTTTTAAAATCGGTATCGGGTTCTGTATCGTTTGTAAAAATAACACATGGAATCTCGAAGCTGAAAAATTTTGTGATCGCCTTTATCTTTTTCGCTTTCGTGAGACTATTTAGATAACGTACTTCCGTGTTTCCAAATAATTGAACTCTATTAAAAGTAAACAGCTCAATAAAACCTGCTAATGCGAGTCCAGGCCTGTGAATACTCCTGTCGGTTATTTTTCGACCAAAACCTTTATTTTCGGAAACCAGTTGAAGTCCAAATAACCTTTGGCATTGCTCGAAGAAATAACCGACTTCAATATACTCATTTCTTATTTCTTTAGATTTTTCTAGAAAGTTCATACAAGCACTTTCGAAGAGCTACGTTTTTTATCACGCTTTTTGGACTTGTACCGGTTGAGTTGACGTTCAAGTTTCGCTACTGCCAAGTCAATTGATTTAATGAAATCATCGGATGATTCCTTTGCAATAATTTTTTTGCTATAGACACTCAAGCTGATCTCTGCTGTTTTCACACTGTCACGAGGTTTTTCAAAACTAAGTATCACATCAGCACCAATTATATTATCAAAATATCTTTCTAATTTGGAAACTTCGTTTTGAGCGTACTCTCTTAATGAGTCGTGGGCTTTAAATCGTCTTGCTGTTACTTGAACGTTCATGGTTCCTCCTTTAAGATTTTGGATGTGACTTTTTATAAGTTTGTTTTAAATGCTCTACGCTAACATGCGTATAGATTTGGGTAGTTGATAAATTTTCATGTCCGAGAAGTTCTTTTATTGATTTAAGATCGGCACCTCGATTCAACATATGAGTTGCAAAAGAGTGTCTGAGTGCGTGCGGATAAATCTTTCCATCCTCGGTAATATCAGATAGAAAATTTTTAACAATCCTGTAAATTAATTTTGGATATAATGGTTCTCCTTTCTCTGTGTGAAACAGAAATTTTGAATTTGATTTATTCTTTTCAACCATAAGATTGATGGCTTCTTTAGCATACGTTCCAACAGGTATAATTCTATGTTTTTTTCCTTTGCCGAATATTTTGATTGTAGAATTTTCTAGATCGATATCTTCAACTTTAAGAGAGCAAATTTCTGATACTCGTAATCCGCAGCCATAAAGCAATTCAATAATTGCCCATGCTGGCAGATTCTCCTTATCCTTTTTCAAATAGTTCAGCACGTTCACTAATTCTTTCTGCTCAATAAATTTTGGTAATTTTCGAGAGAACTTAGGATTCGAAATATTTGAGACTGGATTTATTGCTATTAAATCATTCTGAAGAAGAAAATCGAAAAAGCTTCTAAGCGAACTCAATTTTCTAGAAATAGTGGTTCTCGAATAGTTATAAGTTCCTAAATGCAATAAAAATCTTCGGATGGTTTTTTCTCCAATTAACTCTAATTTTTCAATTGAGGATTCTTTCAGAAAATCCAGAAATATTTCTATATCTTTTTTATAAGCACTTATTGTATGATGAGAATAACCACTCATTGAATTCAGGTATCCGTAGTATTTAATAACACATTCTGAGATAAAAGTCAAGTTATTCGTTCTCCTCGTTCAGAGTAAATTTACAAGAATTGCAAAGAATATTTTCCTTACCAGATTTGAATTTTGTTACAAGCAGATCTTTCTTGCAGTTTGGACAAATTTGGTTCGTTGGTCTATCCCAACTTGCATAATCGCAGTTAGGATAATTTGAACAACCGTAAAAAACACGCTTTCTTTTTGTCATGCGTTGAACGATTTCTCCCTCACTGCAGCGTGGGCATTTTATTTCTAAGGTGATCGACTTTGTGTAATCGCAATCCGGATACTTCGTACAGCCAATAAATCTTCCAAATTTTGAGTTTCGAATCACTAGATCAGAATTACATTTGGGGCATTTATATTCTAATACTTCTGGCTGGGTAGGACTCATTTCTCGCAACGACTTTAGATTCTTGCATTCAGGATAATTTGTACATGCCAAGAATCTTCCAAATCTTCCCATACGGATCATCATATCGGATCCGCATTGCTCACATTTCGGCTTCTCAATCTTTTTTTCTGCTTCTTGCAAATCTTCTTTAAATGGGATATAAAAATCACTCAAAACATTTTCGTACTTATTCGTACCTTCTGCAATATCATCAAGTTCTTTTTCCATGAGTGCAGTGAACTTAACGTTAAAGATATGTTCAAAATGTTCAACTAATAATCGATTGACTTTTACACCCAAATCTGTTGGCAGTAATTTCCTTTCTTGCTGCTCTACATACGATCTGTCATACAGAGTGCTAATGATTGATGCGTAAGTGCTTGGCCGACCGATTCCAAGATTATCTAACTCTTTAACCAAAGTACTTTCTGAAAATCGCGGTGGTGGCTTAGTGAAGTGTTGGTTTTTGTTTATCTCATTAAGTGTTAAGTTTTGATTCTCGAATAAACCTGATGGAATTCGATTGGTTTTTTCATCTATATCTTCTTCCTCTTGATTCTGTTCACCATTTTCATCATACACAGCGAGGAATCCTCTGAAAAGTAAAGTCGATCCACTGGCACGGAACAAAAACTCTCCTCCAGTAATATCCAAAGAAGTCTGTTCAAATTTGGCTGGATTCATTTGACATGCCAAAAATCTGTTCCAAATTAATTCATACAATTTGAGTTGTTCTTTCGATAAAAACGATTTGACGTATTCTGGAGTATACTTCAAATTTGTCGGACGAATTGCTTCATGAGCATCTTGCACATTTGATTTCTTACTTGAATAGACTTTTGGCTTATCGGGTAAATATTCCTTTCCATAATTTATGCCGATAAAATCTCTTGCAGACTGAACAGATTCTTCATTCAATCTTGTTGAATCTGTTCTCATGTAGGTTATCAAACCAACTAATCCATCTTTTCCAAGTTCAATTCCTTCATAAAGTTTTTGAGCATGCATCATTGTTTGCCGCGGCCGCAAGTATAGCTTTCGGGACGCTTCCTGTTGTAGTGTACTCGTTATGAACGGAGCGGCGGGATTTCGATTTACAATTTTTTTATCAAGGCGAGTGATTTTATAATTTTGGTTTTTACAATCTTCGAGAATATTTTGAGCTTCGGATTCGTTCTTGATGAAGAAATAGTTTTTATAAAATTCATTTAAATACTTTTCATCGACAGTTGCAGATTCTGGGAGCTTGTAACTCTTCCCTTTATAATTTAAAAGCTTAGCTGAAAATTTTTCATTCTTCTCAGTTTCAAAAGTACCTATAATTGACCAGTGTTCAATAGGGATAAATGAATTAATCTCTACTTCACGCTCACAAATTATTCTCAATGCAACTGACTGAACGCGACCGGCAGATAACGCTGATTCTGAAGAATGCTCGATCAAGTGCATGTGATTCCAAAGTAACGGACTAATTTGGTAACCGATTATTCTATCCATCACACGACGAGCTCGCTGAGAATTAACAAGCTTTTCATCGATTTTGTGCGGTGAGTCCATCCCCTCTTTTACTCCCCTCTCAGTGATTTCGTTGAAAAGGACACGATGAATATTCTCTTCCCCATTTTTAATTATCTCGCAAATATCTTGAGCTATCGCTTCTCCCTCTCTATCAGGGTCGGTCGCAATAAATATTTTTTTCGATTTTTGAGAAAGCGATTTGATTTTTTTTAAGACGTCAGATTTACCACGAATAGTTACAATTTTAGGTTTGAATCCGTTTTCTAAATCAATTCCTAAAGTCGTTTTTGGGAGATCGCGTATGTGTCCAACTGTCGCTTCAACGACATAATTCTTCCCGAGGTACTTACTTATTGTCTTGGCTTTGGAAGGTGATTCCACTAAAACCAGATTTCTAGCCATTATATCTCCATTTGTGAGCTGTTACAAGATCAATGCGATACTGATCCTAAATTCATCTTCTCGATAAATTTTTTCTTTTTTAATTTAGTTAGAATTTTATTCTCTTCTTCTCGGATTATTTTTTTCTGCTTTGAGGTTTTATCACGAAATCCAATTGTATGCAAAATTCCATGAATTATCAGTCGCAGTATTTCATCCTCGATTGATATATTAAATTTCTGGGCATTTATTTTCGCCATTTTGTACGAAATGAAAATTTCTGTTTCAAACGGTTCAGATTCCGTATATGAAAATGTAATTATATCAGTGTCTGTATTATGATTAAGAAATTTTTTATTTAAATCAAATAGCTTTTCGGATTCGACAAAATTTATAGATAATCTGTTAAATATTTTATTTGATACCGATAAAAATTCAAATACGATTAGCTTTAATACACTTTTCCTTACTCTAAAATTTTTATCGTCAACAATTGTAATCTCAGTTCTTCTTTGTTTTATCACTACCCAAAACCTCTTCAGCCAATGAGAGAGCAATACTCGATAACATTACTTCAGGACCTAATTTTGTAAAATCTCCAGATAAAAGTTTCCTATTTACATTAGCATAAAGTGCGCAACCGCCAGTTTTTTCAACTGTTAAACCACTCACCCTATCTCCTTCTTCAGCAATGAATGTAACTTCTTCAAGCATATCGCTGATAATGTAGCCTGTGCAAAAATGGAGCTGCAGGTGAGTGATTGGAGCATAAATCGATATCAAATTCCCTTTTCGGTCCCCGATATCGATGTTCGAATATATCTCAAGATAAAGCGAAGTTTTTCTTTCCGGATTTGAGATTTCAAGACGAAAATTATTTGGATGTTCTTTCACTTTTGCATTTAATGCAGCAGCTACTTTATTTATATCGTCTTTACTGAAAATAAATTCATTTGGCATATAGTTACTTAAAATTTATTTAAAGATTTCTTCATTTGTTCAGTGTAATTTTGATAATTAAGTGCAGACTGATGTATGTATTTCAGTTCATCCTCGCGTAATTCTCTAATTATTTTACCGGGGACACCAGCGATTAATTTACCAGAAGGGACAATTGTATTCTGCGGTACAAGTGCGCCAGCAGCAATGAACGAATATTCTGAAATTACCGCTCCATCCAAAACGATTGCACCAATTCCGATCAATGTGTAATCTTTCAATGTGCATGCGTGCAGTTTAACGGCATGACCAATTGTTACATAATTTCCGATTTCCACAGGTTTGTCTTTAGTTAAGTGAATCACCGAACTATCTTGAACATTTGTATAGGATCCGATCTTAATATAGTTAATGTCACCGCGAATTACGGAGTTGAACCATACACTGCTATTGTCTCCAATTGTTACATCACCGATTATTTTCACTCCAGATGCAATAAAAACATTTTCACCTATTGCAGGGCTTACTCCATTGTAAGAGATGCAATTGTCAAACTCAACTTTTTCGAGGCGGCTGCCAATCATCGCGATCCCATTTTTTTAATTCAATATTTATATTTCCGAGAATTACTTTCATTGTAGCTTTTATAGGAACTGAAGCTTCATCATTTGAAAAATAACCTTCAAAATTACCGGTGAGTCCAAAAATACCAGTAAACCTGACAAGTCCATCGATTTTAACGCAGTCGACATCATAGTCGAGTGCATCAATTTTTATTTGTTCCGGTTTTTTATAAAAATTGATTGTAGTTAAAGTCGTTGATTCATTTAAATATGTTGGAATATCGTATGTTTTATTTTGGCGTGTGTTCCCTCTTGCGAAGAAGAAGAGTGAAAGTCCGTCCTGCAATTCCGCATTGAGGGGAACATATTCCTCAAAATCTACCTTCCAATTCTCTTTAAATCCCTTCTGAACAAAGATAGATTTCTTTTTATAATCGAAATCATATTTAGTGAAACGCCATCCAATATTATGTTTGTCTAAACCAATAAACATTTCTGAAAGAAATTTTTCTGAAACCTGACTATTATAGATGCTGTGAAGATCAACAAAAGGCAATCTATCATATGAATCTATATATGCTCTTGTTTCAAAAATTTCAAGACCATCTTTAGTGAATTTTCGAAGAGTTTTTATTCTGATCTCACCAATTTTTATAAATGTATATTTAACTTCATAAATTAGATCTTCACCGACAGCAAAAATATTTTTCCCACTATTTTCGTTTGTCGGATTAGTCTTGAAGTTCGAAAAATTTAATCCGAAGATTAAAAAACTAACAATACCTATCGAAAGTAATTTAACAAAATGAGTCAATTAAATTTCTCACTTCAAGAGTTTTGCTAATTTCTCAGCCTCTGGAAAAAGTGATAATGCTTTATTAAACTGAGGATCAAGTTCAAGCAGAACAGGATACCATCCTTCATTACGCCAATATGTTCGTGCTATCTGTGCTTTTAATCTTGCACGAATATACTCAGAGTCTTTTTTCAAATCTTCTTCAACAATGTCGACACCCTGAGATTTTCCATAATTAATGAAATCATCAAAGACTTTTTCCTCAATCTTAAAAGAAGTTTTATAGTAATCGAATTCAGCATATTTGCTTTGAATCGATTTACCATTTTTATCCAAATAACTTAGTACAAACTGATAGAACAAGTTTTTTCTTAGTAATTGAGAAGTATATTTTGTTAACGGCGGAGATTTGATTATGAAATCTGGTGTGATACCACCACCGCCGTATACTGTTCTGCCGCCATTTGTTTTGAAAATTGGTCGGGAAGTATCTTTTTCAGCATCGTGAGAAATGTTTTCTCCTTCAATCGAGTCTTGTGCAAGTGAAGCTCTGTAATAGTCTTCCTTCGAAGCACCTTTTTCATAATCTCTTTGGATTAAGCGACCTACTGGAGTATAATATTGAGAGATGGTTAGTCGAATTGCTGAATTATCGTTCAGTTCAAATTGTCGTTGAACGAGACCTTTTCCAAATGTAGTTTCTCCGACAATTAATCCTCTATCCCAATCCTGCACTGCGCCCGAAACGATTTCACTCGCTGAAGCAGAACCATTATTTACTAAAACCACAATTGGCATTTTTTCGTACTTAAAACTTCTTGATGCAGAAAATTCCTCGATGAATTCCTTGATCCTTGATTTCGTAAATACAATTTTTTTATTTCCATCTATGAATAAGTCAGAAACTTTCACAGCTTCATGCATGTAACCGCCGGAATTATTTCTTAAATCGAGAATAAGTTTCTTCATTCCTTTTTTGTCGAGGTCATCGAGTGCGGATTTGACTTCTTCAAAAGTTGTTTCAGAAAATTTTGAAAGACTTATATATCCAGTTTCGCGGTTGATCATAAAATGTGCATCAACTGAATAGAGAGGAATTTTATCCCGAACGATTGTGAAATCTAATAAGCCATCAATTCCAGGGCGGTAAATTGAAACATCAACTTTTGAACCTTTGGGACCGCGCAATTTATTTCTTACATCATCATTGGTAATTTTTTTGTATGGCTCATTATTGATTTTAACAATTCTATCTCCAGCCGTAATTCCAAGAGCTTCGCTTGGGCCGCCGCTTATTGGTGAAACTACAACGATTGTATCGCTGATTATCTGAAACTCAATTCCTATTCCTTCAAAGTTTCCTCTGAATTCTTCCTGCACGCTTTCGAGCTGTTTCGGCGGAATGTAGACACTGTGCGGGTCGAGCTGATCGTACATTCCCTTTATCGCAGCTTCAACTAATTTTTGAGTGTCCACTTCCTCTACGTAATATTTTTTTGTGATACTTAAAACATCATTAAATTTTCTGATCTGTTCCTGCAGATTATCACCTGAAATCGCTCTTTCAATTTGTATACCTCCGATAATTCCAATTACCAATACGGCGATTACGAATACATATCCAAATCTTTTGTTTTTCATTTCATACCTATAAATATATTTTTCAAATAAAAGATATTAAACCAATTGAAAATATCAAAAAGTTAACAGGCTTGTCAGATTTGATTTGATCGAATCGACACATTCCAATTAGTTTCACGTTTCTTATAAATTCATAAAAACCCTTGAATTCAAAACTCATAGTTCTCTCTAAATTACCATCAAGAAAATTTGCAGTCTCACTATCAAAAGTCCTTCTTCCAAAATTTAACTCTCCACCGACATTAATCAAATTTAGATTTTCATTATAATTTTTTCCATGTCTTTGATACGATGCAGATGCTGTGAAGTTCACTTTCGGTGATGGAAAAATTTTTATCACAAAAGTGATTCGATCACTATTCGGCTGCAACTCACTCGCGAGAGGATAACTGTAATTTGAATAATTGTTTTCAATGAGTCTATGAGTGTAAGTATAGGGTTCGATTCTTATGTATTCAATTCCAAAATGCAGTGGAAGAGTTTCAAATGGCTGAACAACGTCAGCACCGATATTATATGCAAATTGATTCCCGAACCAACCAGAACCAAGCTTTGAAAAATCTACATCGTCTATCAAAAAGGTTGAATACAATTTCACTTCCGAGAATGGAATATACTCAGCATCCAAGTACAGCAGCGTATTATCACGATCTTGAAGACTGTGTTCAGTCGATTTGTAGAAATTAAATGGATTGATGTACGCAAAATCGACTATGCGATTTGCATAAATTACAGATTCACCAAAACCTAACCTTAAATTCTTGAAAGTCGAAAAACTGATTCGATGGTGCACAAAATTTTTCGGTTCGAAAGTTATTTGGTAACCTCTGTCGATAACAGTACTGCGATATTTTTTTCCTAACATCCATCCATGAGTATAATCAAATTGAAATGATTTGTAATTCAGCCGCAGTGATAAGTAATCGAAGTTAGGTGAATTGTCTCCGAGAATTAGTTTGTTAATTCCATAACCGATGATTTGACGGTCGCTTCCAATTTTCACATTTATATTTGGATGCTCGTAAGCTATATAACCGTATGCTCTATCAAAAAAACTTGATTCTTCTTTCTCAAAGAGCTTGAAATTATATTTCAAATCTTTTTCTGCTAAAGCCGCCGTTTTGTTTCCTTTTAAGAGTCCATTTCTTCCATCGATTTCAAAGCCAAGAGCATCAATAAATGAACCGTAAACTCTCCCCCCAATTTCGCCGAGGGTTGCATTATAAATCGCATTATTTTCTTTAAATAAATTTCTTCTAAAAAATAAATGACTTTGAACGAAGATTGAAAATTCTTTTTCTTTAGAATAAGCTAACATGTATTTTTCGCGGTCGGAGAGAAAATCAAAATCAGAATCTGTGAAAAGCGATTCATATTTCTCCAATGAACCAAAAGCTTCATAACCGAATTCTGTCAGAAAATAATTTAGAAATGATTTGTCAGTCGAGTTTAATCTTTCTCTTTTGTCCCAAATATTCAAAAGCAATTCAGCAACTTTATTCCGAGTTAGAGGTAGACTTTCAGAATAATAATTATCGTTCACTCCAATCGTTTTCATTCTGCTGAGAAATGGATAGACGTCGTTATCAACAGGAACGTATGTCCCCTGAGAAAAAATTATAATTGGATATATTAAGAATAATACTGGTAATATTTTCTTCATCTTACCTCTACCCATTCATCAATAGGTTTTGGAATAAATTTTAAAACATTCAAAGCATTCAAAGTCCATAACCAAAATACGCGGTGATATCCAAATTTTCTATATCTTCTTGGAGATTCGTAGATTTTCAAGCCAAAATGGACTTTAATTTTACCATTCCTTCTTATCTTTTTATAAAGATCCCAATCCTCTCCAGCGGTAAGACTTTCATCGTAACCATTGTATTTCTCGAATACATCTCGTTTGATTACTTGGCATTCGCCTCTTCCCATCCCAGTACCGATGAAATTCAAAAATCTTACGTAAGTATTGTAAAAATTATGAAAAAGAACGTCACTAAGTTTTTTTTCACTCGGTGCAATTTCAAACTTAAATGTTGCAGCTTTATATTCTGAGTGCCTGAATTCATTCGAAATGAAAGAGAAAAACTCAGACGGTTTTTCAATCGTGCAATCAGCACAAAGGAAGACAAAAACATCACCGCTTGCACGTTGTGCACCTGCATTTTTTCCTTGTGAAATAGTCTGTCGAGTTCCATCAGTATGAGAAATAATTTTATCGCAGAAGTTAAGAGATTTTTCGATTGTTTTGTCTTTACTTCCTCCATCTGAAAGGATTATTTCGTAATGAAATTTGTCTTTCAAGTTTTTTGCATTTAATTGCTCAAGAAGATTGGGCAATAATTTTTCTTCATTAAGTGATGGAATTATAATACTTAGCAATTAGATCAATATGTAAGTGTTAGATAAAATTTTTTGTTACTATATTTTATTCCGGGTGCCGGAAAGTGAATTTGATTTAGAGTCTTTTTTAAAAAATTCCAGAAACCACCCTCAAGTGGAATTTTTTCTAAGTCATAATCGAATGTCAAATAAAAATTCTTGTCGGCATGTCCAAATCCATCCCAATTGCGGATACTATATCCCAATGCGAGACAGAGAAAATCTGGCCAATAAGTTTCTAAATTCTGAGGGAGGAATTCATTCACACGGAAACTCAAATAGAAACTTTGTCCTTCGTAATCGTCAAAAACAGTTTTACTGTGACCTGTAGTCTGTTTCGCATTTTTGTAATATTTTGAGGGGAAGTAGCTTACCTTTAAATTAACATTTTGCATGAATGGAACATATTCTTGCAGAACTGGGTAGAATGCCCCCATAAGATTTGCTCCTGCGTCACCGGGACTAAATCCCCAATCAGTTGCAAATCCATCCTCAAATTCGATATAAAGCATGTAAACACTGGATAGAATAGCTCCATACCACATTGATTTTCTTCTTTCAATATTCGACCATTCAAATGCTGATGAAAATAAATGTTGAACCAGTGCACCATCCCAAAAATGGCCTAATTTATCTATCCAAAGGGCATAATCCCAATCATTTTTAAAATGAAAACTTCTTCTTTGGTCTTTCCACCAAGCATTTGCTTGATAAATATGAAGACCTACTCCAGTCGCTAATGCCGCACTTCCAATAATTGCAAGTTTAGTATAATCTATTTTTTTTGATTTATGTGAGGTTAAACCATCATTCTGATTCGTTAAAGAGAAATGAATTAACTTTGTCGAATCTACTTGCAGCAGTGAATCTACTTGAGCAATACTTTTAGAACTAACTATAATAAAGATTAGTAATAAATAAAAATTCATGCAACTCGATTTGAGAAACACTTTATGATTCTTTCCTCATCTGCGGGAAAAGAATAACGTCTCGAATCGAATTTTGATTCGTAAGAAGCATAACTAGTCGATCAATGCCAATTCCAAGTCCTGCAGTTGGTGGCATTCCATATTCAAGAGCACGAACAAAGTCTTCATCAAACATGTGAGCTTCATCATCCCCTGCAGTACGCATTTTGACCTGATCTTCAAATCGTTTTCTTTGATCCAGTGGATCATTAAGTTCGCTGAAAGCATTGCATAGTTCTCTACCGATTACAAATCCTTCAAACCTTTCGACGATGTTCTTATCTGTTCTGTGAATTTTGGCTAAAGGTGAAATTTCAACTGGATAATCGCAAACAAATGTTGGTTGAATTAGTGATGGTTGAACTAAGACACTGAATATTTCATCAATTATTTTTGCACGCTGCAGATTCGGTTCAATCTCAAGTCCTTTGTCTGTGGCAAAAACACGAAGAGCTTTTTCATTAACTGAATAAACATCGATTCCAAATTTTTCTTTTATTGAATCAGCCATTGATATTCTTTTCCACGGCGGCTGAAAATTTATTTTATGGTTTTCGATTTCAATCTCATAGTTACCATTGAGTTGAAATACAATTGAAGAAATCATTTGTTCAACAAAATCCATCATCCAATAGTAATCTTTATATGCTACATACAATTCCATCATTGTGAATTCTGGATTGTGCTCTCTGTCCATTCCTTCATTTCTGAAGTCTTTTGAAATCTCATACACACCCTCGAATCCACCAACGATCAAGCGTTTCAAGTAAAGTTCATCTGCAATTCTGAGATAGAGCTGCATGTCAAGTGCATTATGTTTTGTAATGAAAGGTCTTGCAGCGGCACCTCCGTAAATCGGTTGTAAGATTGGAGTCTCGACTTCTGTATATCCTCGCTCATCTAGATATTGTCGCATTAATTTGATGACTTTTGCTCGTTTGACAAAAACTTCTTTCACTTCGGAATTTACAATCAGATCAACATAACGTTGACGGTAACGCAGTTCTTTGTCAACAAATTGATCGTAAATTATTTTATTTCCGTTTTCATCAACCATTTCTTTTGCGATTGGGATCGGACGAATAGATTTGTTCAACAAAGTAAATTCTTTTACGTGAAGACTTATTTCACCCGTCTTTGTTTTGAAAACGAAACCCTTAACTCCAATTATATCTCCGATATCCATCAACTTGAAATTATCGTACATGTCACCAAGCTCTTCTTTCTTCAGGTAAATTTGAATCTTACCTTGAGAATCTTGAAGATGTGCAAAAGATGCTTTGCCCATTCGCCTAAGGGACATTATTCTTCCGGCTGCAGTTACATCCTTTGCTTCTAGCTCTGAAAAATTTTCAATTATGCTTTTCGAATGATGAGAGACTTCAAATGAATATGGATATGGTTCTATTCCTTTTTCCCGTAATTCAGTAACCTCTTCCAATCTTCTTTTGATTAAAACATTAACATCTAATTCCTGATGAACATTATTTTGATTATTCATTCCTATTTTTTTCCTCGTGAAAAGTTTGATAACAGAACGCAAACTAAATCTTGAATATTTTCAGCAAGAGGCAACGGCACAAGAAAATTATTGGCGATAATGACAAATGTCAGCATTTCACCATCAGCAGTTGTTACGTAACCTGATAAGGACCGAACAGAGTTGATATATCCAGTTTTAGCATGAACGTTATTCTCTGCGCGGCTGTTTTTCATTCTTCTTGAAATTGTTCCATCAACTCCGGCGATTGGCAACGATTCGTAGAAACTTTTGAAAACTTTTGATTTGTACATATATCTCAGAAGATTATTCAATTGCATTGGTGTGATAAGGTTCATTCTCGATAAACCTGATCCATCCACAATCTGAATGTTATCCGGGTCGATTCCCATTTGTTTTAAATATGGTTCCGAAGCTTTTATTCCATTTTCGGTAGTGCCAACTTTTTCATGCTTAAATCCGATTGTCTTTAACAATTGTTCTGTATAAAGGTTATTACTTCTTTTATTTATCACATTTACAATCTGATCTAGTTTGGGTGATAACTGTGAAAACAATTTTGTCATTGCAGTATAATCGAGAGCTTCAGTGAATTCATCGATATCAGCTGAATAACCTTTCACAGCGATCCCCTTGCTCTCAAGAATTTCTTTGAAGACAACCGCAGCAAATTGTGTCGGATTGTTTACAGAAATTGATTCTGTATATTTTGGTTCTGATAACCTGATTGTTCCAAAACAATGAATGAGATTTGTTCCTCGATCTCTATAAAATTCAAGTTTTGTTACGGAATCATCTTTAACCGTAGCAATGTCATTAAGTACTGTAACATATCTTGTATTAGGTCTAAATGTAATCAAAGCTTTCGAACCAATAGTTTCCCCAGGCATTATACTGACGTCAACGCAGTTATCATTGAACGATACACCACTTACGGGAGCAGAGTAATAATAAGTTTCATCATCCCAAGACCAGCCCGAGCCAAGACCCACATCATCAAATACATCGTCGTCCGCAATTATATTTCCACGAATTTCTTCGACACCGAGTTCAACAAGAGAATCAGCCCACGAAGAAAAAACATAATTTGGATCATCGTTATAGAATCTCGCAGTAATAGTAGGATCGCCGCTTCCTCTAATTACCAGATCTCCCTTTACAATTTCGTCATCGATTTTTCCCTTAAGATATAAAGAAGTCTCATATTGAAAATTTGGACCAAGATCTAAAAGTCCAACTGCACTTGTGAATAGTTTCATATTCGAGGCAGGCATGAAATTTTTATTTTCATTTCTTTTGTAGAAATATTCACCAGTGTTAAGTGATTGAATAACAACTCCCCAATGTGAATTAGAAAAATTGGGATCATTAAAAATATCATCTAAAGCTTTTGAAAAATCTTGTATCGATGGATATACTGATACCGGTTTTGGCGTGAGTGGTTGATCGGTTTGCGAAAATCCGAATTGCAGTAAAAATATAAAGAGTGGAATAGTGTATTTAATTCTTTTCATATCTTTTAATAGTTTCTTCAATTTTCGAATAGTGAATTTTCTTTACGGCTCCTAGTGGAAGTTCTTCAAGCGTGAAGCCCGCATAGTTGCTTCTGTGTAATTTCTTTACTTCATAACCCAATTTAGCAAAAATTCTTTTTACAACTCTGTTTCTTCCTTCTTGCAAAGTAATTTTAACTTTGAACGGATTAGATTTATTTATATTTATCTCTTCAATTCTCACAGGTCCGTCTTCCAAATCAATTTTTTTTAATCCAGCTAATCGTGCTGCTGATGCCTCTTTGCCTAAAGTTGCAATATAATCACGAGAAACTTTATTTTTTGGATGAGTTAATAAATTTGCGAAGTCCCCATCATTTGTCAAAAGTAAAACACCAGTCGTATCGCGGTCCAATCTGCCAATTGGAAAAACTCGTTGTTTGATTTTCAGGATATCAAAAATTGTCTTGCGGTTTTTTTCATCCTTTAAAGTTGTAATGTAACCTGCAGGTTTGTGAAATAGATAATAAACCGGCTTTGTTTTTTTTATCCCCTCTCCATCGACAAATATGGAATCTTTTGCTGGGTCAATTTTCATTCCCAATTCTGAAACTTGTCTTCTATTAACTTGAATCCTGCCTTCTTTAATAAGTTCATCGGCAGTTCTTCGTGAACAAACGCCGTTTTCAGAAAGATATTTATTCAGTCTCACTAGCATTATCATCACTTTCAAATTTCAATTCACCAGTTCCATTACCTCCGGAGTCTTCATCGAACACTTCGTTCTCAATTTCCTCTTCGAGGACATTCATTAAAATTTTTCTTCTCTGTTCTTGAAACTCGTCATCATTCATAATTTCATCCATTTCTCTTGGCTTGGGGAGATCGGTTATATCACCAATGCCAAAGTATTTCAAGAATTCATCTGTCGTAGTATAAAGCAGTGGTCTTCCGACAGTCTCAGCTCGACCTTTTATGCATATTAAATTTTTTTCTAAAAGCGTTGAGAGAATATATTCAGCTCCAACACCTCTGATTCTCTCAATTTCAGGTTTTGTAATTGGTTGTCTGTATGCCACAATCGCTAAGGTCTCCAGAGCTGCTTGTGAAAGTCTTTTCTTTCTACGCTCGGTGTTCATGAATCCGACAAACTTAGAAAATTCGGGGATTGTAGCGAATTGAAAACCTTTTGCAATTTTAATAATCCTGAATGCCATCTCATTCTTTTCATAAAATTCATTTAGCTCGGAAATGGCATTTTGAATTTCTTCAATATACTTTTCGCCATTTTCATCACGCGTTACTGACTTTATCACTTCAACAATTGCATTAATATCCATCGGTTCATCCGATGCAAAGATTAAAGCTTCAACTATATTCTTTAAATTTTCAATCATGCTTTTGCAATAATAAAATTATTCGGATTCTCCCCGCCTCGTATTTGAATAGTTTGACTTTTCACTAATTCGAGAAGTACAATAAATGTAACAATTACTCGTATCTTTTCTACCATGCCATTGACCAATTCACTAAAATCTATTTCAGCTTTCTCGGCCAGTTTGTTCAGAATAAATTGGACTTGTTCTTCTGCACTGACGGTTAATTTCCTTACCTGATGTTCGGTAATTTTTGGTAGATCATCAATTACTTTTTTAAAAGCTTTTGATAGATCGTAAAGCGTAATATTTTTCAGCAAAACATCGAAATCGTGTGGTTCATGTGCTTCATCAAGCTCAAAGTACTTTCGAAATGTAATTCGTCTTCTGCGGGATTCCAGATCGCTAAGATCGCCGGTCATTTCTTTATAACGCATATATTCAAGCAGACGCTGTACAAGTTCTTCACGAGGATCGATTTCTTCCCCCTTCTCGTTGACTTCACGAGGTAAAAGCATTCTGGCTTTAATGTGCATCAATGTACTTGCCATCATTATAAACTCACCGGCAATTTCGAGATCAAGTTCATCAATTTGATGCATGTATTCTAAAAATTCTTTAAGAATAACTGAAATTGGGATATCATAAATATCGAGTTCATCACGCTTTATAAAAAATAAAAGAAGATCCAGCGGACCTTCGAAATCTTTTAATGAAATTTTATACATAAGATAATTGAATCATCCAAATTTCATTTTTTCGCGTACTTCACCCATTGTCTCATTTGCTTTACTTTTTGCACGCTCTTCCCCATCATATAAAATATCTGTAATAAGTTTTGGCTGTTTCTCCAGCTCGAGTCTTCTCTCTCTAATCGGTTTAAAGTATTCAGAAATTTTTTCTGCACAACTTAATTTGCAGTTTACGCATCCGAGCACTCCGCTGCGGCAGTCTTTTTCGAGTGAATCGGTTTCTACCGGATTGAATTTCTTATGATAAGTGAAAACAAGACAAACTTCAGGTCGACCGGGATCATTCTTTCTTATTTTCTGAGGATCGGTAACAGCTTTTCGCAATTTATTTTTTATTTCTTCTTCACTGTCAGAAATCAAAAGAGCATTATTCAAAGATTTACTCATCTTAGCATTTCCATCAAGTCCAGGAAGTCGTGCAAAATTCGTCAGCTTTGGTTCCGGCTCAGGGAAAACTTCACCCCAAGTTAAATTGAATTTTCGTGCTATCTCTCTTGATATTTCAATGTGCGGAACTTGATCTTCACCCACAGGGACAAAATCACCTTTATATAGCAGAATATCCGCAGCCTGTAAAACAGGATAACCGAGATGTCCATACGTAATATTTTCAATGTTCAAATCACGGACTTGATCCTTCACCGTCGGATTTCTTTCAAGCCGAGCGCTTGTGATCAACATAGAAAAGATTAAATGCAGCTCGGTATGTTCCTTTATTTGTGATTGGCGGAAAACAGGACTTTTTTGAGGATCAATGCCAGATGCAATCCAATCGATTAACATATCTATTGATTCTTGATGAACTCTGCTCGTATCGAGTGAAGTTGTTAAAACATGATAGTCAGCAATAAGATGATAATTTTGGAATTCGCTTTGAAGTTTGATCCAATTTTCAAGTGCGCCAACATAATGACCGATATGCAATTTCCCCGTAGGACGCATACCGCTTAATACAATTTTTTTCATCTCTTAATTAGCTCAGATAAAGGTAAGGTTTCCACCGTTCATCAACCTGACCGACAAAATGCTTCAGGAACATAATATGACTCGGCTTGAACGGTTTTCTAATCAAAGACATTTTTGCTTCTTCGGGAGACCTATCTCCCTTTTTATTATTACAGTTAGTGCAAGCCGTTACCATGTTTTCCCATGTATCGGCACCGCCGCGTGCCTTCGGCAGTAAGTGATCAATTGTCAAAGGCAAATCTGATCTTCCGCAATATTGGCATTTATGTGAATCTCGGCGTAAAATATTTTTCCTCGACAAAATTACTTTTCTATATTTAACTGGTACATAAGAGTCTAATCGGATTATGCTTGGAAATGGAAACCGAAGCTTTGGCGAGCGTACCTCGAGACTGTCCTTCTTTGCAATGACCTCGGCTTTGTGGAGATAAACCATAACCACAGCTTTCTTTGTATTGCAGAGTGTAATTGCCTCATAGTTTTGATTCAGGACTAATACCTTTGCATTTAGTTTTCCATTGACTTGCTTTTTACCTTCAGCGAAGACTTAACCTCTTTTCTTTTTATTTATAAAATAAAATCTTCCGATAATTCTCAAAATTAGTATTACAGCCGCAAATATAATTGCAATAAATGAATATTGCATAGGAAAATTTCCTGTCCACATTAAAACTATTAGTACTACTATCACTGCCATTGCGGCATAACTTAAAATTTCAAAAAGATTTTTGTTCACCCATTAAATCCTTGTCTATGATTCCTCCTGCAAGCAGGAAACCATCGTTGTCATAAAACACAGCTGATTGACCCGGTGTTACAGCTCGTTTCGGCTCATTCAATTTAATTGTGAGATCATTTGAATTTATTACTTCAATTTTTGCTGAAGTCGCTGAATCTGAATAGCGAACTTTAACAAAAACCCTATCTCCAACATTTAAGTTTGGAATTGAAACGTAATTAAGATCTGTAACAGAAAACTTCTCACAAATAATTTCATCTTTATCCCCGAGTTCAATTATGTTATCATCAGTTGAAATCGATTTCACATAAACTGGTTTGCCGAGTGCAACGTCAACTCCGCGTCTTTGTCCAATCGTATAAAATGGAAGTCCACGGTGAGTACCGACTTTCTCGCCGTGATAAACTAAATCTCCTTCATGAACATTGATTTTCCGTTCACTAAATTTTTCAGTGAGAAATCTTTCGTAATCATCATCTGCTACGAAACAGATTTCTTGGCTTTCAGGCTTTTTGGCCGTCTTAAGTTTAAAATCCTCTGCGAGTTTTCGAACATCTTCTTTTCTTAAATCTGCAAGTGGAAAAAGTGTACGTGATAGAAATTCCTGTGTTAATCCCCACAATGCATAAGTTTGATCTTTTCTATTTAATGGGTCAGATTTCAATTTATATCTTCCGGATTTTTCATCTCTCTCGAGTTTGGCGTAATGACCCGTAGCAATGTATTCTGCACCTAATTCGTCTACTTTTTTTAGCAAGTCTCCCCACTTAACTGTGCGGTTGCAGACAACACATGGATTAGGTGTTCGTCCGTGGAGATATTCATCAATAAAATTCTCAATTACGTTTTCCTGAAAGCTTTCTGTAAAATCGACAGTGAAGTGGGGAAAGTCATATTGCACTGCAACATTCTTTGCATCGAAAATTGCATCGAGCGAACAGCAGCCGCTTTCGTATTTTGGAGCGCCTCCGACTTCCATAAATCCCCAAGTTTTCATGGTAATTCCAATAACTTCAAATCCTTCCTGTTTTAACAATACTGCTGCAACAGAAGAATCTACACCTCCGCTCATTGCAACAACTACTTTTTTATTTGAATTACCTAACATATTTATCTATAAAACTTTAACAAAGATAAAAATTATTTATAAATATTGCTCTCCACCCTTGCAAAATGTTCTTTTTTAATCTAATATTGCATCCGTGAAAACGAAAGCAATTTTGGGCTGTCTTATTTTTATTCATTTACTCGCCGTACCATTTTTACTCGCAGCAGAAAAGAATGTTATTGAAAATAAAAATTTTGAGCTGACAAGTCTCAGCAGCGATTTTCAAATCAATATTTCGCCCAAAGGTGAGACATCCAAAACTGAAAACAATTCAAACTCCTTCTCGACCTTTATTGATCCGAAAAATAGGAAGATCAAATTAACCAAATTTTCAAATTCTGCATCGCCGATTGCCGAGTTCAGTTTTGTGCTATTGGTTGAAGTTCCCACACTCACTCCATACTATACTACATTTCTCTGAACACCCCCTGTATAATTTATTAACTAATTAGTCAAGAAATTATCGTGGAGGTAAAATGCCTGCACTCGCATGGACATTTATGCTAGCGGGTTGGTCAATAATAATTGTGCTGACCCTGTATTGTGTCTATAAAATTGTTAGAACAAATAATAAAGAGAAATGAAATGGAAAATATATCAATCAAGAAACCAGAAGATACCGGAGGAAAAAAAGCGTTGCTGCAAGTAATATTATTCGTAGTATTTATTGTAATAGGAACGTTTGCAATAAAGTTCGTATTGGATTGGTTAGATTTGCCGTAATCAGGGGAACAATTATCTTGGACGGGATGATCTTCTTGATTGTCCCGTTTATTAAATTCAATTTGAAAAAATATTTTCTTCATGTTCATCAATTTTTTTCGATAAACAATTTTAAGTGATTGACATTCCTAGATGTATGCGATATATTTGTAACCATATTTATGGAAATGCTGACTGATTTCGGAAAAATACTCGTCTTTATGATCCTCGCTGCCATTTTTGTTGCTATTGCATTTATCATTAATCGATTCCTACGTCCCGCTCGACCAACTACAGAAAAATTAATGACTTATGAATGCGGTGAAAATCCTATCGGCACGCCATGGATCAAATTCAACATTCGTTTTTATGTCGTTGCTCTGATATTTCTTCTCTTTGATGTTGAAATTACATTGCTTGTTCCATGGTCTCTGATCTACAAAGAATTTGGATTCTACGGTTTTGGTGTTGGTATTCTCTTCCTCTTCATCTTAATGCTCGGGATGTTATATGAATGGCGAAAAGGTGATCTCGATTGGGTGCGTCCAGAAGTGAAGACGAATGATCTTAAAACAGTTATGGCAGATTTTGAAAATCAATACGGTTCTAAATAATGGGTTTACTAGATAAAGAATTTACCGATTCGAATATAGTTGTCGCAAAGTTTGAAGATTTGATGAATTGGGCTCGGCTCTCATCGTTATGGCAATTAGGATTCGGGCTTGCTTGCTGTGCAATTGAAATGATGGCGACTTCTGCATCGCATTATGATTTTGATAGATTCGGAGTTATTCCCCGTCCAAGTCCTCGACAGGCTGATATCATAATTATTTCCGGTACAGTCACACTTAAAATGGCATTGAGAATAAAACGGTTGTATGAACAGATCCCAGATCCGAAATATATCATTTCGATGGGAAGCTGTTCGAATTGCGGAGGTCCTTATTGGGAACATGGTTACCATGTTTTAAAAGGTGTTGATAGAGTAATCCCAGTCGATGTTTACGTGCCAGGCTGCCCGCCAAGGCCAGAAGCATTATTGGAAGGACTATTAAAACTTCAAGAAAAAATTCGCAACGAAAGATTAGTAAAGAAGACTGCTTAATGACCCCTCAAGAAATTTTAGGTTTACTACAAGAGAAATTTGCTGATCAATCCTTCGAATTAAAAGAAAATATCTCTGAGCAAATTCTGATAGTGCCAGCTTCAATTCTTAAAGAGGCTTGTTATTTTTTAAAAGATGATGAGAGACTATCATTTGATTCACTCATGAATCTGAGCGGCGTAGATTTGGCTGATGGAGAAAAGAAAACTTTTGAAGATGGTTCATTTGAATATGTGGGGGGAAATCTTGCAAGCGTTTATCATCTGCATTCAATCAATCGCGATCATAAACTTACTCTGAAAGTTATTGTACCTAAAGATAATCCACGGATTCCCACAGTAGAAAAAATTTGGCGGACTGCAGATTACCACGAACGTGAAGCTTTCGACCTATTCGGAATAGTCTATGAAGGTCATCATAATTTAATTCGAATCTTGCTCCCCTACGACTGGGAAGGATATCCGCTACGAAAAGATTATAAAGTCCCAGAATTTTATCAAGGAATGAAAGTACCTTATTAGTACTGAGTACTTAGTATTGAGATATGAGTTATAGATGCATAATTATAGAGAACTTAAAGTTTGGCAAAAGGCGAGAGAATTGGTTAAAATGATATATGATGTGACAAGCAAGTTTCCGAAAGTAGAAACTTATGGATTGACCAATCAAATCAGGAGAGCTACAGTTTCGATTGCATCTAATATTGCAGAAGGTTCTGGACATTCTTCAAAAAATGAATTCTGCCGATTCTTAGAAATTGCATATTCCTCTTCATGAGAATTGGATACTCAATTGATACTTTCAAATGATTTAAAATATCTGAATGATTCTGAATTATCAGATTTGAATAATAGAATTAACGAACTCCAAAAAATGCAAAATGGTTTAATAAATTCGATTAAAAATTAAATGTCTCAATACTCACTACTAAATACTAAAATCTGTTAATAAATATGTCCCTACGAACCGAGATAATGGTATTAAATATGGGTCCTCAACACCCATCAACTCACGGTGTGCTGAGGCTTGAAGTTAAGCTCGATGGTGAAGTCGTTGTAGAAGTAACTCCACACATTGGCTATCTACACAGATGTTTTGAAAAACATTGCGAAGCAATGAATTACCAGCAGGTTCTTCCCTACACTGATAGAATGGATTACCTCGCATCAATGTATATGAATTTCGGATATGTAGAAGGTGTTGAGAAATTCATGAACATTGAAATCCCTGAACGTGTTAAGTTCATCAGAGTGATAATGGGCGAACTTCAGCGAATTGCTTCACATCTTGTAGCTATCGGGACCTATGGAATTGATATCGGTGCATGGACTCCATTCCTTTATTGTTTTAGAGATAGAGAGAGAATACTAGATTTATTTGAAATGACTTGCGGTGCAAGACTTTTGTATAATTACATGTGGATCGGCGGCTTGTCACACGATCTCCATCCGACTTTCGTACTAAAGTGCAAAGAGTTTTTAAATGATTTTAAAAAGACGATTGTAGAATTGAACAATCTTTTAAGTACAAATAAAATTTTCATTGAGAGAACAGCGAATGTTGGAATTTTGCCTGTCGATACAGCAATTAACTTTGGTGCAACTGGTCCAGTTTTACGCGGTTCGGGCGTTAATTGGGATTTAAGAAAAAATGATCCGTATTCTATTTATGACAGATTTGATTTTGAGGTAATAACTGGAAAAGGTGAAAAAGGGACTGTAGGTGATTGCTGGGATCGCTACATGGTAAGAGTTCGTGAAATGGAACAGTGTATCAGAATAATTGAACAAGCTCTCGATCAATTGCCTGAAGGTGATATTGCTTCGGCAATGCCAAAGCGAATTAAACCGCCAGTTGGTGAATTTTATTTTCGTGTTGAGAGTCCGAAGGGAGAATTGGGCTATCATGTAATCAGTGATGGTTCATTGAATCCATTTAGAGTTAAAGTAAGAGCTCCTTCGTTTGTACATTTGCAACTAATGCCCATAATTTGTAAAGGGCATCTCGTCGCAGATATAATAGCAAATCTTGGAAGCATAGATATTGTTTTAGGAGAGATTGATAGATAATGTCTGAGTTTTTAAGAAATTTTTTAGGTAATGATATCCTTGCATTTTTCATTAGTGCTGCATTGCCCTTATTTTTATTTGTCGTCCCATTTGCCCTGTTCGCTGTTCTTGCCGAGAGAAAAGTTTCTGCATTTATGCAGGATAGAATCGGTCCGAACAGAGTTGGTCCAAAGGGATTACTTCAAACCGTTGCTGATATTATTAAGATGATGCAGAAAGAAGATTCAATTCCAAGTGCAGCTGACAGAAAATTATTTATTCTTGCACCTTACTTAGTTTTTATTGGGAGCTTTGCCGGATTTGCTGCGCTTCCCTTTTCGAGTTTTTATATTGGCTCATCAATCAATTTAGGAGTTTTTTATATTATTGCGGTTTCATCCTTGTCGGTAGTAGGAATTTTGATGGGAGGATGGGCATCGAATAATAAATATTCACTCTATGGCGCAATGAGATCTGTTTCACAAATTGTGAGCTACGAAATTCCAGCACTCCTCTCGATCATCGCAGTTGTAATGGTCATCGGCAAGTTGAATTTACATGAAATAGCTGAAATGCAAACTTCCTCATTCTTCAATTGGTACATATTCGGTGGACCGATTGAAGGGCTTCAAAAATATTTGCTCATTCCATTCATGGTTGTAGCTTTCATAATATTTTTCATTGCTTCGCTTGCAGAAGTTAATCGTACTCCCTTCGATATTCCTGAAGCAGAAGCTGAGCTTGTTGCCGGATATTATACAGAATACACACCAATGAAATTCGCGATGTTCTTCTTAGCGGAATATGCAAGTATGTTTTTAGTTGCTGCAATTTCTGTTTCTTTATTTTTTGGCGGTTGGCAGTCTCCATTTGGATATCTCGGGAATTCGCTCGAAATTAAGTGGTTAATTCCGATAGAACAATTATTGTGGTTTCTTAGCAAAGGTTTATTCTTAGTTTTTGTTCAAATGTGGCTCAGGTGGACTCTACCGAGATTAAGAGTCGATCAATTAATGAATTTGTGTTGGAAATATTTAATTCCTTACGCTTTTTTGAATTTAATAATTATAGGAATCATAACTTTAATTTAAAGTTATTGCGAAATGATAGAATACTTAAAAGATACATGGCTTGGACTTTACACTGTGCTGGTTGGAATGAAGATTACTTTTCTTCATCTATTCAAGCCAGCGGTCACAATTCAATATCCAGAAGTAAAAGTTGAACTGCCTGAACGTGTGCGTAATCGATTGTATGTTAATATGGATGATTGCATTGGTTGTGATCAATGCTCACGTGCTTGTCCGGTAAATTGTATCTCGATTGAGACTGTGAAATCTGTTCCGGGAGATGACCTCGGTTTAACTTCTCAAGGTAAGAAAAAAGCTCTCTGGGTAACCAAATTTGATATTGATATCGCAAAATGCTGTTATTGTTCACTCTGCGTTTGGCCCTGCCCCACAGACTGTATCTTCATGACAGACGTTTATGAGTTTTCTGAGTACAACAGAAACGATTTAATTTACAATTTTGTGACATTAACTAAAGAAGAAATTGAACAAAAGAAATTGAATTATCAAAAATTCGAAGAGGAGAAAGCAGCGAAAAAAGCTGCAGCTCCAAAACCGGCTCCCCCGCCAACTGATACAGGAGCAACTAATTAAATGAGCTTATACGATATAATTTTTTACCTTTTTGCGATCATTACTCTTGGTTCGGCATTAATCGTCGTATCGTCGAAAAATATTGTTCATTCTGCATTTTCACTTTTATTCACCTTTTTCGGAGTTGCAGGAATTTATGTTTTACTGAATGCAGATTTTATTGCTGTAGTTCAGTTGATTGTGTATGTCGGTGGAATTTTAATTCTTATAATTTTTGGAGTCATGCTGACTAATAAAATTACTGATGTCCAGATCAAATCAGAAACAATTCAGATTATTCCTGCAACTATCGCTGTAGGGATTTTCGCAGGTATTCTTACGGCTGCTCTGCTTAAAACAGACTGGTACACTTCAAATCCAGCTTCTTATGACCAAACGATTTTCGAAATTGGAAGACAATTAGTAACTACTTATGTACTTCCTTTTGAGCTTGCCGGAATTTTATTACTTATTGCACTTATCGGATCGGTCATGATAGCTAGAAGAGAAAAGGAGTAAGGAGGAAAAATTTTGTTACAAGTTGGATTAACACATTTTTTAGTTCTCAGTGCACTTCTATTTTCACTGGGAATTTTTGCAATCCTTACTCGAAGAAATGCGATCATGGTTCTCATGGGTATTGAGCTTGTCCTAAACTCGGCAAATATTAATTTTATAGCATTCGCTAAGTATGGTAATTTTGGGTTCTCTGGACAAATGGTAGCACTCTTTGTAATTATCTTAGCCGCTGCTGAAGCTGCTGTCGCTCTGGCGATTGTTCTAAATATTTATAAAAACTTTAATACAGTTAATGTTGATGAAATTGACGGATTGAGAGATTAATGAACGAGACTTTACTACTTCAATTATCTGCTTTTATACTCTTCCTGCCATTGTTCGGATTTGTTCTACTAATCTTTTTTGGAAAGAGAATTCCAAAAGCACATGCTGTGGAAACTACTATTATACTGGTTTCACTCGTGCTGTCTATCATTGTTGCCTTTAATAAGTTAGTTTATTTCAATGCTCAGAAATTAGTATACCAATTCGAATGGCTTAATTTTGGATACGTTCCATTTGTTGGAAGAGTTGGAATTGATCTAGGTATTATGCTCGACAATGTTACTGTTATAATGCAGTTTGTTGTTATGCTTGTAAGTTTTGTCGTTCATCTCTTTTCGCACAAATACATGGAAGGTGATCCAAAATACACAAGATATTTTGCCTATCTTGGCATTTTCACTTTCTCCATGATGGGAATTGTACTTACACACAACCTTTTAATGATGTACATCTTTTGGGAATTGGTTGGACTAAGTTCCTATCTTTTGATTGGATTTTGGTACGAGAAAAAATCTGCTGCTGATGCTGCAAAAAAAGCTTTCATAGTGAATCGAATTGGAGACCTCGGTTTCTTCGCCGGAATATTAATTCTATATGTGAACTATCACACTTTTACACTTGATACAATCTTTGCTCAGATTGCAGCAGGAAATTTACCATTTGATAGTAGTGCCTGGCTTACTGCAACGGGAATTTTATTATTCTGCGGTGCAGTTGGAAAATCTGCACAATTTCCACTTCATGTTTGGCTTCCCGATGCGATGGAAGGTCCGACTCCTGTTAGTGCATTAATTCATGCTGCCACCATGGTGGCTGCGGGAGTTTATCTCGTAGCTCGCATTTTTACTATGCTAACTGCAGATGCAATGCTCGTTATTGCCTACATCGGAGCTATAACTGCTTTTATTTCGGCCACTATTGCGATTACTCAAAATGACATTAAAAAAGTCTTAGCATATTCGACTGTCAGTCAGCTTGGATACATGATTATGGCGCTTGGAGTTGGTGCTTATACTGTTGCCTTCTTCCATTTAGTGACTCATGCATTTTTCAAAGCGTGCTTATTCCTTGGATCAGGCTCTGTGATTCATGCTATGCATCACGAGCAAGATATTCGATTCATGGGCGGATTGAGAAAGAAAATGCCGCTCACCTACTACACATTTTTAATCTCAACTCTCGCTATTTCAGGTGTACCTTTGACATCAGGATTTTTAAGTAAAGATGGAATTCTTGGTGGGACACTTGCTTTCGGAAATTTAACCGGATACTGGCTGCTTCCAACGATCGGATTTTTAGTTGCAGCGATGACTGCCTTTTATATGTTCAGATTAGTTATTTTAACCTTTCATGGTGAACCAAGAGATCATCATAAGTTTGAGCACGCACATGAATCTCCAACTACGATGGTGTTGCCACTCATTATCTTAGCAACATTATCAATCTTTATATTTTACACACCCAATCCAATAAATGCTGATGCTGGATGGTTTACTTCTTGGATTAAAACACCGCATACGGTTGTTCCAAGCAATTTATCATTTGATTTTATGATTAACGAAAATGTTGAATCAGGCGTTATCACAGCACATTCTGTTAAATATACTGAGGCTGTACATCATGCACATTCACAAGCTATGATAATTTCGCTTCTCTGTGCAGGGATTGGAATTCTTTTTGCATTCGTCATTTATCAATGGAGAAAGATAAGTGCGGATAAATTGTCAACCAGACTAAAACCATTGTACAATTTTTCATTGAACAAATGGTACTTCGATGAACTGTATGATAAAACTGCCGTAGCGTTTTCTGTTCTTCTATCAAAAGTTTTAGCGTGGTTCGATCTGAAAATTATTGATGGAATTGTAAATGGTGTTGCTTCATTAACTCGAATTTCTGCTTTTGGTACTGGCAAATTTGATAATGTTGTAATCGATGGTTTTGTGAACTTCACTGCATATGTAACAGGATTTTTCGGATTGATATTCAGAAAATTCCAAACCGGTAAAGTTCAAACGTATTTAGTTATGGTTCTTACAGGTATAATTGTTTTATTTTTTATTTTTAGGTCTTTATAGAAAACATTAGAGGATGGTAGTTTAATGCAAGGACTTCCTTTACTTAGTTTAGTAACTTTTCTCCCGATCTTGGGAATGATTCTAATTTTATTCATTCCCGGCAGACGTGAGAATTTAATAAAGTGGACAACTGCTGTAGTTACGTTTCTGCAATTAGTTGTTGCTATTATTTTGTGGCAGGGATTTAATTTCTCAGCTGGTGGAATTAATGATCCATCAAGTTTTCAATTCGTGGAGAAGTGGAGATGGATCGAAATTAAAGGTATGGCAGACTGGCTAGGCACAATTAAAATAGACTATTTCCTTGGGCTTGATGGTTTATCAATGCCCATGGTTGTTTTAACTGCTCTAATTTGTTTCCTCGCCACTTTTGCTTCTTGGAATATCAGTAAAGCAGTTAAAGGATATTTTGCATTATACTTACTACTCGATACAGGAATGATGGGATCTTTCCTTGCATTAGATTTCTTCCTGTTCTATGTTTTCTGGGAGTTAATGCTTCTGCCAATGTACTTCTTGATTGGAATTTGGGGCGGGCCTCGAAAAGAATATGCAGCTATTAAGTTCTTTATTTATACTCTGTTCGGTTCCGTCTTTATGCTCTTAGTAATGATTGGACTTTACTTCAGCGTTTATGAATTGATGCCAGATGGTTCTCAAGTTTTTTCATTCAACATGCTCACGATGATGAATCCTTCTAATTACGGACCGGAAGGAATTCTTTCGCCGCTGAATCCCAGTAATTTGCGTTTAATAGCTTATATCTTTTTATTTTTAGGATTTGCTATCAAAGTACCTATGTTCCCATTTCATACATGGCTTCCAGATGCGCACGTCGAAGCACCAACACCAATAAGTGTTATTCTTGCTGGAGTTTTACTTAAACTTGGAACTTACGGAATGCTTAGAATAAGCTTCCCGATCTTCCCGGAAATTACTATGCAGCTGGCGTATTGGATCGCTGTCTTTGGCATGATAAATATCATCTATGGTGCATTTTGCGCCATGGCTCAGAAGGATTTTAAAAAATTAATCGCATACTCGAGTGTCAGTCACATGGGTTATGTTTTGCTTGGGATGGCTTCACTCACATCACAAGGAATGGTTGGCGCTGTATTCCAAATGTTCAATCATGGGACCATTACAGCAATGCTCTTCTTAATCGTTGGAGTATTGTATGATAGAGCACACACTCGTGGAGTTGAAGATTTCGGCGGATTGGCGAATAAAATGCCTGTTTATACAGCAATCGTGACAATAGCTTTTTTTGCATCTCTTGGATTACCAGGATTAAGCGGATTTATCTCAGAAGCTTTTGTATTTCTTGGTGCATTCAGTGTAGATTCAATCCGAATTATCACCATTATCTCAACACTTGGAATTTTATTGACTGCTGCATACATGCTTTGGACACTGCAAAGAATTTTCTTCGGCAAGATGAATGAAAAGTGGGCTGGACTTACTGAGATAAATAAATTAGAACTATTTACACTTGTTCCACTTGCCTTAGTCGTGATTCTCTTTGGCATCTGGCCAAGTCCTATGCTCGATATGATGAACACATCATTAAATAAACTTGTTGAGCTTGTTGCCAATGCACAGGTTGTGTATTCAAATTTAGGAACGTTATAAAAGATTTAGGTTAAAATGGATCTATCTTATATTTGGAACTCATTACAATACTTTCAGGCTGAGATTGCATTATCTGTAGTTTTTGTCGTTTTGTTGTTGTTAGATCTTTTCTTCAGAAAATGGAAACTACTTCTCCCAATTGTTAGCATAATCGGATTCGGTGTTGTTGCGTATTTTATTTTTTCTACTCCAAATTCTCCAAATTTGATTTTCGGAGCAAAAGATAATCCCGACCTTGGAATGGTTGTGATCGATCCATTTGGAACCTTCTTTAAAGTAATTATTCTGCTTGCCACTTCCCTAACTGTTTTATTTTCACTCTCTTCAAAAGAAGTTGAAGAGTCAAAACAAAATCATGGTGAGTATTATGTCCTCCTTGCAGGTATGATGCTTGGAATGTTCATCATGACTTCTACCGTGGATTTACTTTTAATGTATCTTGCGATTGAAATGGTGAGTATCTCATCATATATCTTGGCTGGATTCACGCGTCAAGTCGCAAGATCCTCAGAAGCATCGTTGAAGTATATTATTTTTGGAGCTGTGGCCTCGGGTGCAATGCTGTATGGAATTTCCTTGATGTATGGGATGGTCGGAAGTACGAATATCTATGCGATCAATGCAATTTTGTCTTATAGCCAAGTTAATACTTTAACAATGGTATTTGCTGGTCTATTGATTATCGTGGGTCTTGGATTTAAGATTTCAATGGCTCCTTTTCATTTCTGGACACCTGACGTTTATGAAGGTGCTCCAATTACGATTACAGCGATTTTATCAGTTGCATCGAAAGCTGCTGGATTCGCAATTCTAATAAGATTTTTGAAAGTTGCATTCGTCGATGTAGCTTCCACGAATTTTCAATCTTCAGCTTGGGCTATTTTCGAATTTTTCGATTGGACTTATGTTATAGCCGGGCTGTCTGTATTAACTATGACTCTTGGAAATCTTGCAGCACTTTGGCAAGACAACTTGAAAAGAATGCTCGCTTACTCAAGTATAGCACATGCAGGCTATCTATTAATGGGAATTGTGATTCTTGATAACCAAGGCATCATGGCGATTTTAATTTATTTCGTCATTTACTTGTTCATGAATCTTGGTGCATTCTTTGTACTGATGTTGATCACAGATAAAACTGGCTCAGAGGAAATTGATACTTTTAATGGACTTGGTTTTAAAGCGCCATTTCTCTGTATATCTTTCACAATCTTTTTGATTTCGCTCACAGGAATCCCTCCCACTGCCGGATTTATTGGAAAACTTTATTTGTTTTCCGCACTCGTGAAAACAGAATGGATTTGGTTGGCCGTGATCGGAGTGCTGAACAGTGTTGTTTCACTCTATTACTACGTTAGAGTAATCAAACACATGTTTTTAAAGGATGCAACAGATGAAGTTACTATTCCAATTTCTTGGGGTAATATTGCTCTCGTATTTTTACTTGTCGCCCCGACAATCATATTGGGTGTGTATTTTCAACCGTTGGTTGAATATGCACAAAAATCAATTTCTATTTTGGGATTTTAATCGGAACAATTAAAATATTTTATTTGTTTTAGTAAATGAAAATCAGCGGTGATTTTCATTTGTTAGTAACTAATTTTTAATTAATATTCGTTGTATTGTTTCGATAAAGGAACAAATTTTTTAACGTGCAAATGAAATTTCCGATTTACCTTGATAACAATTCAACTACTCAAGTAGATCCAAGAGTTCTTGAAGAGATGCTTCCCTTTTTTTCAGAACGTTTTGGAAATTCTGCAAGCAAGCAGCATTCTTTTGGTTGGATTGCTGAAAGTGCCATAGACAGAGCAAGACAACGTATTGCATCTCTTTTAAATGCAAATCCAGAAGAGATTTTTTTTACAAGCGGTGCAACCGAATCTAATAATCTTGCCATTCTTGGTATTGCCCAAGCTTACCAAAGTAAAGGAAATCATATTGTTACTTCATCAATTGAGCACCCTTCAGTCCTCGAACCGTGTAAATCTCTTGGGGATAGAGGATTCAAGATATCTTATGTTCGAGTTGATGAATCTGGTAAAGTAAATCTGAAAGATCTAAAAGGATTAATTAATTCAAAAACAATTTTAGTCTCAATAATGGCTTCTAATAATGAGATAGGAACTATTCAACCTGTAGATGAAATTGCAAAAATTTGTAACGCTAAAAATGTTCTTTTTCATACTGACGCAGTCCAATCTTTAGGAAAAGTCAGTCTTGATGCTCAGAAGATTCAAGCCGATTTAATTTCGATCTCAGCCCATAAGATATACGGCCCCAAAGGGATTGGTGCCTTATTCATCAGAAAAAGAAAGCCGAGTATTCAGTTAAAACCAATTATTCATGGCGGTGGGCATGAAAAAGGTCTTAGATCGGGAACTTTGAATGTGCCTTGTGTTGTTGGATTCGGTAAGGTGTGCGAAATTGCATTGAACGAGATGGAAAATGAAACGTCGAAAATAAAATTGATGCAAAATAGATTGTTTGATTTTTTACTAAGTGGAATAGAAGATGTTAGCTTAAATGGGCATGAGATTGATCGTTTGCCAGGCAACTTAAACTTTAAGTTTAAGGATGTTAATGCAGATTTGTTATTAGCTGAAATAAAAGATGTAGCATTTTCAAGTGGATCAGCGTGTTCATCGGCTAAGGCAGAGCCATCGCATGTATTGAAGGCAATTGGATTGGCTAAAAATGAGATTCAAAATTCAATACGATTGAGCATTGGACGATTCAATACCGAAGATGAAATTGAATACGTTGGGAAGCGGTTCACCGAGACAGTAAAACGGATTAGAGATAAAATCGCAATTGATTAACGAAGAAATTTTATAGGAACAATTATGAAAGAACATAAAAAATTTATAACCTTTTTAGTCGAGAATCAAACAAGTCTGATGAATTATTTAAAATCACGATATCCAATGCATCACAAATCAAATGTCTTTTATCGTGATATTCAATATGGCATAAGGCACTTTCTGGAGAAAAAAGGAATGCAAGTCTCATATACGGATAGCGAATTGCTCGCAAATGAGATTATTAATTTACTTGAGAATGAAAATACACTGTTACGCGTCGGAAACATGAGTTGGGTGCTTAACTATCCTCAATTTGCCGTTTCGCAGTCCAATATACAATCACAAACGAATCATAATTAAACGGAGAATTTTTAATGGCTGAGATTACAACTGAACTAGGAGATCTTGAAGTTACTGATAAAGCATTGAACGAGATAAAAAAAATTATGACTGAGAATAAAATCACATCAGAAACGCACGGATTGAGACTTGGTGTTAAAGGAGGCGGATGCTCCGGATTAATCTACTCACTCGCATTTGATGCAAATAAAAAAGATAATGATCACATAATTGATATAGAAAATGTGAAATTATACATCGATCCGAAAAGTTTATTCTATCTTGGCGGCACTATTCTCGATTTTTCTGATGGTCTAAGTGGGCGTGGATTTGTATTCAACAATCCAAATGCTGCAAAGACCTGCGGATGCGGAAGTTCATTCTCAGTTTAGTAATAATCGAGATCTTAAGAAGTATAAAATTAATAAAAGGAGAAATATAAATGGCAAAATATGAATTACCAGCACTTCCATATTCGATAGAGGCATTGGAACCAAGTATTGATGCAATGACGATGGAAATCCATCACAGTCGGCATCATGCTGGATACGTTAATAACTTAAATAATGCAGTTGGTGGAAGCGAATTAGAAAAATCAACTATTGAAGAGATTTTGAAAAATATTTCAAAACATCCAACTGCCGTGCGAAACAACGGCGGCGGACATTATAATCATTCGCTCTTTTGGCAGGTTATGAAAAAAAATGGCGGAGGCACGCCCAAAACCGAATTATTAAAAGTGATCGAATCCAATTTCGGCTCGTTTGATTCATTTAAAGAAAAATTCTCAAATGCAGCTACAACGCGTTTTGGTTCAGGTTGGGCATGGCTTGTTGTTAATGAAGGAAAATTACTTGTCGGATCGACTCCAAATCAAGATAATCCACTCATGGACTTATCAGATGTGAAAGGTTTACCCATATTGGGACTCGATGTTTGGGAACATGCATACTATTTAAAATATCAAAACAAACGAGGTGATTATATTTCAGCTTGGTGGAACGTTGTAAATTGGGATGCTGTGACTGAGAAATACTTCGAAGCATTAAAATAAAACCAATGCTTAAATACCATTCCATTTGAAATTTAGAAGCCCAACTTTTTTTTAAATAAAAACAACTCTGCAGTTGGGCTTTTTAAATTCTCCACCCAAATATCTGTATCTTAATAAATCAAATCAATTTCTTATCTTTGTATCGATTTTATTTAGAATACGGAGATAAATTTGTCTGAATTTAAACCACGAGTAAGATTTGCTCCCTCTCCCACCGGTTATTTGCACGTCGGCGGTTTGAGAACCGCTTTATATAATTATTTATTTGCAAAAAAGAATAACGGAAAATTTATTTTAAGAATTGAAGATACCGACCAATCGCGTTACGTTGAAGGTGCTGTTGAAAATTTAGTATCAGCTTTGAGATGGGCTGGACTCGACTTTGATGAAGGTCCTGATGTCGGTGGAAATTTTGGTCCATACATGCAGTCTCAAAGGTTAGAGATTTACAAGCAACATGCGGAAGAACTAATTCGAGAAGGTGATGCTTATTACTGTTTCTGCACTCCCGAAAGATTAAAAGCCCTGCGCGAAGAACAAGAAAAACAAAAACTCCCTCAAGCTAAATATGACAAGCATTGTCTTTCTTTTTCAAAAAGTGAGCTTGAAGAAAAACTTGAACGAAAAATTCAATATGTGATCAGATTAAATGTTAAACCCGATCATAAAATTGTTTTTAACGATGTAATTCGTGAGCGAGTTGAATTTGACAGCAATAATATTGATGACCAAGTATTAATTAAAAGTGACGGCTTCCCCACTTATCATTTGGCTAATGTTGTTGATGATCATCTGATGGAGATCAGTCATGTAATCCGTGGTGAAGAATGGTTATCATCCACACCAAAACATGTTTTGCTCTATGATTCTTTCGGATGGGAACGACCTGTATTCGCGCATCTTCCGCTTCTATTAAATCCAGATAAATCAAAATTAAGCAAACGTCAAGGTGATGTAGCAGTTGAAGATTACCGTGATAAAGGTTACTTGAAAGAAGCACTTATAAATTTTGTTGCACTTCTCGGCTGGAATGCCGGTGATGACCGCGAATTTTATTACTTGGCTGAACTTGTCGATGCATTCTCACTTGAAAGGGTGAATAAAGCCGGTGCTGTATTTGATGTTGTAAAATTGAATTCATTAAATGCAGAACATTTGAGAAAACTAAATAATGCAGAAATCCTTCTACTTCTAAAAAAGGAATTTCTCAATTCTCAATTTGTCACTTTCAATTTATCAGACGATTACTTACTGAAGATTATAGAAGCAATGAAAGAGAGAGTTTCATTTGTTCGCGATTTTATAGATAACTGTAAATATTTTTATAAAGCGCCAGCTGAATATGAACAAAAAGCTGTCGAGAAAAATTGGAAACCGGAAACTTCCCATCAAATGAAAAAACTTCTTGAAACATTCGAAAAGTTAAACAATCCAAGTAAAGAAGACTATGAAAAAGCATTAACAATTGTCGCTGAAGAACTTGGAGTTGGGAAAGGAAAACTTATTCATCCACTCCGACTTGCAGTCAGCGGACAAAGCACCGGACCGGGAATGTTTGATTTACTAATTATATTAGGAAAAAATGAGGTTGTGAATCGAATTATAAGAGCAATAGATCTTTTAGTTTGATTTTAATCTGTGCCAATCATAATAATCAGTAGGCTATTTTTTCGTTTTTCCCCAGCTGTCTTTCAGTGTTACAGTCCTATTAAAAGATAATTTTTCTGGCGTTGTGTATTTAGTATCCACACAAAAATAACCGAGCCGTTCAAACTGAAATTTATCAAGTGGTTTTGCATTTTTAAGAAATGGTTCCACTTTTGCGTTTGAAATTATCTCCAAAGAATTTGGATTTATTTTATTCAGCCAATCTTCCGAAACGCCGGGATTTTCTAATGTAAACAATCTATCATAAAGTCGAACTTCGGTTTCAAGCGCATGTTTTGCAGAGACCCAATGGATAACTCCTTTCACTTTTTTTGTACTTGTTCCGCTGCCACTCTTCGTATCAGGATCGTATATGCATTTAAGCTCAACAACTTCCCCTTTTTCGTTCTTTATAACCTCTTCACATTTGATTATGTATGCATACCGTAAACGAACTTCTCCGCCTGGAATTAAACGATGAAAACCTTTAGGAGGATTTTCCATAAAGTCATCGCGATCAATGTAAAATTCATTTGAGAAAGGGATTTTTCGTGTGCCCATTTCCGGCTTTTCCGGATTGTTCACGGCCTCAAGTTCTTCTTCACCATCATAATTCATCAATACAACTTTAATTGGTTTGAGAACTGCCATAACTCTTTGAGCATTCTTGTTCAAATCATCCCGAATCGCAAACTCAAGTAATGCAATATCAGTTAGAGCATCACGTTTGGCAACACCGATCTTCTCTGCAAAATTTCTAATTGAATCCGGTGTATATCCTCTGCGTTTATAACCTGAAATTGTTGGCATTCGCGGATCGTCCCAACCATCAACATAACCTTCTTTAACAAGCTGAAGTAAGCGTCGTTTGCTCATAACGGTGAAGCTTAAGTTCAATCTTGCAAATTCAATTTGCTGCGGATGATGAACTTCAAGCTGCTCTAAATACCAATCGTAAAGCGGACGATGATTTTCAAACTCGAGCGTACAGATGGAGTGAGTTATTCGTTCAATTGAATCTTCATTTCCATGTGCCCAATCATAAGTTGGATAGATGCACCATTTATTTCCAGTTCGATGATGTTCTGCATGAACTATTCGGTACATAATTGGATCTCTTAAATTTAAGTTTGGAGAAGCCATATCAATTTTTGCACGCAAGGTTTTTGAGCCATTAGGGAACTCTCCATTTTTCATTTGTTCGAAGAGTTTTAGATTTTCTTCAGTTGACCTATTTCTGAACGGAGATTCCTTTCCAGGTTCAGTCAGTGTTCCGCGGGTTTCTCTAATTTCATCAGAGGACAACTCGCAAACGTAAGACTTCCCTTTTTTTATTAAGACAATTGCCCAGTCATACATCTGCTGGAAATAATCGGATGCATACAAGATTCTATCTTCAAAATCTGCTCCAAGCCATTTAACATCTTCAATTATTGATTCTACATATTCTGTTTCTTCTTTTTCTGGATTTGTATCGTCAAATCTGAGATTGAATTTTCCATTGTAATCACGCGCAATCCCATAATTCAAGCAGATTGATTTTGCATGCCCAATATGAAGATAACCATTCGGTTCAGGAGGAAAACGTGTATGAACTCTTCCTTTCCATTTGTTGGTTTTTAAATCTTCATCGATAATTTCATAGATGAAGTTTTTGGATTTGTTTGATGAAGTATTATCAATCATAATTGTCCAATAAATCTATAAAATATTTTAACTAACTTAATAATTTAATTTCAGCTGCTCAAGTTTAATAAAAAAAAAGGATTCAAAATGAATCCTATCTTTGTACCGAAGGCCGGGGTCGAACCGGCACGGAGTGTTAAGCTCCACTGGATTTTGAGTCCAGCGCGTCTGCCAATTCCGCCACTTCGGCATAATATTTATTCAAAATTAACCAAATTTTAGATTTTATAAAAATTGAATTCGTAATAAGTGAAGAAAAAATTATTGATCACTAGTCAAAGATATGGTCAGTTTTGATTTGAGAATGCCTGATTCTTAGAGCCATAAATTGTTATGATAAATAATGATTAAGTGTCATTCACTGATTTTTATCAATTCCACATCAAACACTAGTGTAGAATTTGCTGGAATTATATCTCCAATTGAACGAGAACCGTAAGCAAGGTTCGATGGAATAATTAATTTTCTCTTTCCCCCGACTTTCATATCGGATAAACCTTCCTCCCACCCTTTTATTACTTGTCCCATTCCAAGTTGGAATTCGAATGCTTCGTTTCTATCCAAAGAACTATCGAATTTCTTCCCAGAGATCAAATATCCAGTATAATGTACTGATAACTTGTGTCCTTTTGCCGCTGTGCTGCCTGTTCCAACTTCAGTGTCTATGTACTTCAATCCTGAAGGAAGCTCGGTTATAGTATTTGTTGTCGAATAACCAGGAAAATCGTTAACATTCTTTCCGCAGCCGATGAATAACAATATTGCCGAAACAGCTAAAGTGGTATGTATGTTTTTCATTAAATGATTATAATTAATTATAGATTAATGATTGTGGAGGTGCGGGGAGTCGAACCCCGGTCCGATGAAGAGCTCCAATAAACGTCTACATACGTATTCTGCTTTTTTGATTCACCTAAGAAGCTCCAACAGAAAGGATTTTCTTAAACTAATCTGTTAAAATTTAATCTCTCCCTCACAGATGAAGTTCGAGACGAGTCTGCCGTATACGTCGTTTCATAAAATTCTGACAGACGAGAAAATTATGAAACGTAGCTGCGTAAAATTAGGCAGCTAAAGCGTAATTATAGTTGTCTACTATTTTTTCCCGACTTTTTAACGTGCACTTCGGAAGCACGATACGCAGTTTACTGTCACTTCGACACCGTCGAAACCAATTTCACCCCCAATTCCACTTGAGATATGAAATCAGCCAGGAATAATTTCATAAATCAAAATGTAAAAGAGCTATTTGTTTTTCCACAAGCTGTCAGGAACATTATTAATTTTATTTTCGAATCTCGCAGCTACAAATAAGTAATCCGAAATACGGTTAATGTACCTAATCAAAATATCGAGATTATTTTCTTCCGAATCAATTGCAATAATTCTCCGTTCACATCTCCGGCAGATCGCTCGTGCAATATGCAAATGATTTGCTCCAACACATCCACCAGGAATAATAAAATTCTTTATTGGCTCTAACTGAGATTCGAGTGCATCAATTTCATTTTCGATTTGTTTAACCTCAGCATCAGAGATTTGTTCAATGTTTTTCAATTTTATTAATTGAGCTGGTGGAGTTGCAAGTCTTGCTCCGATGCTGAAGAGGTTACTCTGAATTTTGGAAACGACTTTTAATATTTGATCAGATTTAATGTGAACAATAGTTAAACCAAGAAAAGAATTCAATTCATCAACAGTTCCGTAAGCTTCGAGTCTTGGGTCATTTTTTTTTACCCTTTCACCGCCGAATAGACTCGAAGTCCCATCATCACCAGTCTTTGTATAAATTTTCATATTCTTATGTAGGGTAATTCTTGTAAATCAACTGTACAAAAACTTTCATCAACTGCTTTAATCTGAAGTTTGTCACCATTTCCGTTTAGTTTTAGTTTTTTTGAGATAAGTGCCAACCCAATCTGCCTTTTCAATCTGTATGAATTTACAATTGAAGTAATTTCTCCAACTTCTTCAGAGTTATAAAACAATTTTAAATCATTAGGGATAATCTCGCTGCCGAAGGCAACGCCAATTAAATTCTTTTGCACTTTATCATACGTTTCTAATCGTGCTATTACTTCTTGTCCGATGTAACATCCTTTAGTTGAGTTAACTGCATTCATCAAACCAATTTCATAAGGATTTACAGAATCATTTATTTCATTTGGATATGTTGGATGTCCTTGTTCAATTCGGATAATATTATATGCATCCTCACCGACGAACTTTGTCTCAAACATTTCCAAATTTGAATTCATGTAGCTTATAAGTGCAAATGCACTTTCTATCGGCGTCAATACTTCATATCCAGTGTTATTCTTGAAGATACTAGTTTTTATAATGAATGAAGTAAAATCTTGACTGAAATATTGATAGACTCTATCGAATTGTGCATTCTGAATTTGGTCATTGAAAAGCAAAGCCGAAAAAGATTCAACCTTGCTGCCAATAATTTTGAAATAACAGTACTTCCCTGAAATATTTTCGATTTGAACATCATCCATAATTATGTAGCGTTCAATCCAACGAAAAACTCTTTCTGCGTTATCGGGACTACCTATAAGAATTACTTCATCTTTCAGCCGAATTATTTTAAGTCTATCAATCACTCTTCCCTTCTCAGATAGAAGGAGTGTAGTTTTAGCAGCATAGTTTTGAAGCGAAAGTGTTTCATTCGTTGAAACTCTATTTAAAAACTCAAGAACATCTTTTCCTGTTAATTTAAAAATTGAATAATGTGATGCATCGTAAATACTGGCGGAGTCATAGAAAGATAAAGCTTCACTTCTTTCGTCATAGAATGCTTGGATTAATTCTTTTTCGCTAATTTTAATTTGAGGATATAAATTTTTAAATATTTCGAGCGTAGGATTCAGCATATGCAACAATTCTAATTATAATTCAACTCAATATTTCGATCGCTGGAATTAATTGGAGAGGAGTGGTGATAAACTAATTTTAATCCTGTATCATATTCTTTAAATATATTAGTCGAAGCAACAAAGGTTTGCGAAATACGATCGCGAGTAGAAACGAATATTTCTTCCACACATGTCACGACTCCTCCATTTTCAAAAACATTGACACGCGGATTTCGGATTGTAAATTTTAATAGAGAGTCACTGGCAAAGATTTTCTGCCAGCTGTCTTTAATCTTTTGCCAGCCAATAATAATTTCCCATCCCGGATGAATGCAAACTGCATTATCATCATTAGACCAAATGGTTTCCATTTTCTTTATATCTAAATTCTCAAATGCTGAATAAAATTCTTCATTGAGTTTAATTAATTCGTTTTTCATACGTGACAATTATTGTTTCGTAAAATCTTCCATGAATACTGCTGAACACATAATTCCCTTATGGAAATTATTAAGATCAAAGTGCTCATTCGGTGAATGTAAATTTTCAGTAGATAATCCGAAGCCCATTAACACGACTGGAGCTGATAGTAATCTGCTGAATTCAACTACAATCGGGATCGATCCGCCTTCACGAGTAAAGACAGGCGACTTACCAAATACGGATTTCATTGCACGAGCAGCAGACTGAATTGCTTTACCATCAATTGGAGTTAAAGCTGGTTCTCCGCCGTGCAATGCAGTACAAGTGTATTTAATAGATTTCGGCACAACTTTTTTCAAATATGCATTTAATAATTTTTCAATTTTTTTAGGTGTTTGATGAGGAACAAGACGCATACTGATTTTTGCATACGATTTGGAGGGCAAAACAGTCTTTGCACCCTGCCCGGTAAAACCACCCCAAATTCCATTAATTTCAAGAGATGGTCTCGCTCCGGTTCGTTCAAAAGTTGAAAAACCTTTCTCCCCAAAAAGTTCAGCTACTTCTAATTCTTTCATGTAAGCTTTTTCACTGAATTTCAATTTCTTGAAACCATCTCTTTCGGCTTTTGTTAATTTCAATACGTCGTCATAAAAACCGGGAATTGTGATTTTTCCATTTTTATCTTTCATACCGGATAGTAAATCACACATTGCTTGAAGCGGATTCATCACAGCACCGCCAAATGTTCCAGAATGAAGATCTCTATTGGGTCCGGTAAATTCAATTTGAAAATAAGCTAATCCGCGTAAAGAATATGTAATTGATGGTGTCTTCTCGCCGTACATCGAAGTATCGGATATCACAACAGTATCACATGCTAAAAGTTCTTTATTTGAAGCAATGGTCTTTGGTAAAGATGGACTGCCAATTTCTTCTTCTCCTTCGATGATAAATTTCACATTGACAGGAAGTTCGGTTGAAGTTGCTAAAAATGCTTCAACGCTTTTTAGATGAGTAAGTAATTGCCCTTTATCATCAGTTGCACCTCTCGCCCAAATTTTTCCTTCTCTTATTTCACCTGAAAATGGAGGCGAAGTCCAGAGGTCGATCGGATCGACAGGTTGAACATCATAATGTCCGTAAAATAATACTGTTGGTTTCTTAGGACTAACAATTTTATCTGCATATACAATCGGAAATCCTTCTTCATTTAAGACTTTAATATTGTCCAATCCCATAGCAGAAAATTTATCTTTAATAAATTGTGCACAACGTTCCATTTCAGATTTTTTTTCTGGATCAGAACTTATACTCTCAATGCTTAGAAATGATTGTAATTCGTTTATGTAGTTGCTGCTGTTACTATCAATGTAATTTAATACTGGCTGCATATTTTACCTAATTAGATTTGAATTGAACTTAAACAAAAGTGGAATGAAATCCCTATAATTTTTAGCATCAACAGGTTTTAATTGCCGTAAAATCTCTGTAGGTGGAATGTAGAATTTCTTCCATGGATCATCAATCGCATAGAAATAATTTTCGCTATCCATTGTGATGGATTCAATTGCACTTACGTATTGTAAATTAGCGTTACCGGGAACGTGTAAATTCAGTGGATGGATAGTTGATTCGAGAACCGAATAATCTTTATCAAATTTCAGTAAAAAAAGATTTTTATTATTGCGATCAATTCCGAGCAAATTGAAATCATCTTTTGCATATAATCCACATATCGTATGGATTTTCAAATTCTTGGTATGAATCTCACGAATGATCTTCAACGATTTTTTATCAACGACATAAAGGAAAGTGGAATCAAGAAATAATTCTCCAACGGAAGTACCTTCTAAACCAAGGAACAATCTATTTTCAGAAACTGCAACACCTTCAAAAGCAATATTTGGTTTGAAATGTTCACTCAATATTTTCCATTCTGGAAATTCAATTTTTTTAATTTCTTTAATCTCGTCTTGAAAAATGTTGTTGTCTTTAAATATTAGCTCAAACAATCCGGCTTCATCCATGAAATTCGGCCCGTTTCCTTCAACAGAAAGATAGACTTTGTTCAGTTTTGTATCGTAAACAATCTCTTCAAAATCCCATTTATCATAATGTTTGAGAACTTTTTTTACTTTTTCATCAAGCTTCACTTTTTCAAGTTTCACTTTGTTCTCTTTTAATTTCATGTGATAAATGTCACCGATATCATCGCAAATTAGAAAGAATTTTTCTGTACCTTTAAACCCAATAAATGTTATTCCTGAGGTTTGATCGGTTCGTTGTGAACCATCTTTTAACCAAATCGGGAATCCTTTTTCTGGCTTTAGTTTTATCCCCTTTGGAATAAATCCTACCAAAAAAGCTATACTGAATAAAAACACAACTGGGAAACGCATATTGTCATTCAAATTTACAAAGATTAAAAAATGATTCCAAATCAGTGAATTGAGGTTTGATTGACAGAATTTTATTAACTAATTTCAAACTAAAATTTATAGTATGGCAACCCTAATTAAAAGCATTTCAGGTATTCGCGGCATTGTCGGTGATGGTCTATCTCCGGAAAATTTAATTAAGTTCACAGGTGCGTATGCTGAATTCTGTAATTTTGGAAAAATTATCGTAGGGAGAGATTCGAGAATCACAGGCGACTTTATCAGAAACATAGTAATTGGTACACTCAATTCACTCGGATGCGATGTAATTGATCTAGGAATTTGTCCCACTCCAACAGTTGAAATTTACGTCAACCACGAAAAAGCAAATGGAGGGATAATTATCACCGCAAGTCATAATCCCATTGAATATAATGCACTTAAACTTCTGAATTCAACCGGAATGTTTTTATCTCCCTCTGAAGCAAAAAAATATTTTCAATTAGTTGATTCTTATGAGCTAAAATGTAACTCGTGGGACTCTATTGGTAAAACGAAAATAGTTCATAATTCATGGACACTGCATTTAGAAAATATTTACGCTCTTCCAATTATTGATGTAGATTTGATTCGGAGTAAAAAATTTAATGTACTTGTGGACTGCGTCAATGGTGCGGGTATTGATGTAGTTCCTAAACTTTTAACTGATTTAGGATGTTCTGTCACAAAATACAATTGTGATTCAAGCGGAGTATTCCCTAGAAATCCTGAACCCATTCCAGAGAATTTAACTTCCACGATTAGTATTGCCAAAGAAGGAAATTTTGATTTTACAGTAATAGTTGATCCAGATGTCGATAGACTTGTATTATTAACCGATCAAGGGGAACCATTTGGGGAAGAGAATACTATCGCACTAGTCGCAGATTATGTTCTTTCAAAATCTCTTGGTGATGTAGTGATAAATCTTTCAACGACTAGATCAGTTGAAGATATAGCAAAACAGTATAAAGTGAAGGTTCATCGTACACCTGTTGGTGAAATAAATGTATCAACTAAGATGAAGGAAGTCTCCGCGGTTATCGGTGGAGAGGGAAGCGGTGGAGTGATTTATCCCCCGCTCTTATTTGGAAGAGATGCTTTAGTTGGGATTGCATTAGTTCTTCAAAGTTTAAGTGAGTCAAATAAAAAGTTAAGTACAATAAAAAATGAGATGCCTCAATACAATATTGTTAAGGATAAATTCAAAGTTAGTTCAATAAATCCTAATGATGTTTTGGCACATTTCATACAAACATTTTCAAATGAAAAAATGAACACAAGTGATGGAGTTAGAATAGACTTTGAAGACCATTGGATTCACATAAGAAAATCTAATACTGAACCGATAGTTAGATTAATTGTTGAAGCAAAAACAGAAAATGAAGCAAAGAATTACATGAGTCGATACAAGAGATTAATTTCTGATTTAAAATAATTTCTGTCTCTTTTTCAAAAATGCTAAAAGTGCTTTGTCATAGGGTTGATCAGTCGTAATAAGGTTATATTCAATCTGATTATTGCCGCATTCTGTGGAGAATTCTTTTATGAACGTCTGAAATAATGCTTTGTAGCTTTTTTGAATATGGAATGGCTGCGTCAGAAGTTCTTCTTCAGTTTCTAGGTCTTTAAAAATCGAGTCCCTGCCAAAATTAAAATCAAGTTCCTGACGATCGAGAATTTGAAAAACAATTATCTCATTCTTTTTAGACTTGAATCTTTTAATCGCTGAAAGCACTTTTTGTAAATCATCAAAAAAATCTGATATGATAATTACCAATCCGCGATTTTTTATTTTCTCAGATATCTGATTTAAACATTCCGCAGAATATGTAGCATTGTTCGGCTGTAAAGCTGAAAGACTTTTGAGAATATCTATCAAGTTATTTCGCGATGCGCGTGGTGGAATTATGTTATCCAGTTTTGTCGAATACTGTACTAAACCAACTGAATCGCTTTGATTGATCATTAAGTAAGCTAATGCTGCAGCGAGAATAGAACCGTATTGATACTTTGTTATTGTTCCGCTGCTAAATGCCATTGATCGGCTTGAGTCGAGAATAACATATGCTTTAAGATTCGTTTCTTCTTCATACTGTTTGATAAAATATTTATCAGTTTTTGCGAATACTTTCCAATCGATTCGAGAAATTTCATCACCCGGCATATATTGCCTGTGCTGAGAAAATTCTACACTGAAGCCGTGATATGGGCTTCTGTGTAGTCCAATCATAAATCCTTCCACAACGAGACGTGCTTTTAAATCAAGCCCATCGATTTTCGAAATAAAATGCGGATCTAATAGTTTTCTATAATCCTGCTGAAATTTCATTTAGATGAGACTTTGTTCGGCTCCATCAATCCTTTTGAGGAGAGTATTTCTTCGGGTGTTTTTCCCAAATTATTTATTTCCTCTCGAACAGAGGCAGCAAGTTCATGATCATGATATATTTTAATGAATCGTTTGTAATGTATTGCTGCTGCGTCATAATCTTTCAGCAATTCAGATGAGACAAATCCAGCCATGAATAATGCATGCGGAGCCTTTTCAGAATTCGGAAAATCATATTGAACTTTCAAATATAATTCAACAGATTTTTTGTAATTCTCAATCTGCATCTCTTTGTCGGCTTGCTTGTTCTGCAAAATATCAGCCATTAAAAATAAAGATTCGGCTGCCAATTCAGATTGCGGATGTTCGTCTACAAGCTGCTCAAAATATTTATATGCTTGTTCGACATTATTATTTCTAAACTCTTCAATTCCAAGTTTATATAAATCTTCATCTGATGTTTTAGAACATGATATGACTAGGACAGATAAAACAGATAACCAGATGACTTTTTTTATCATTTTTACTCCATTATTTTTTTCAAATTTAATTTTTTACCCTAAGATAGACAAGCAATTAGGTATAATTATAATTTATTCTGATAATAAAAGATAGACCAAAACTCCAAAATTAACTTGCAGCATACCTGAAAATATTGCTGAATAATTGTCATACTTCTTTACTAATCTTGAATCATGCTCAGATGGTTCTTCTGAATAAAAATATTTATTAGCTTCCTGCTTGAAATATGCTGAGAGACTTCCAAAGACAACCGCAGATCCAAGAAGTATATATTTAATGTTTTTGTTTATGAAATTATTATTTAAAGATTTATCGAGCTCCAAATCATAAATTAAATTTGTTTGCAGTTCATTCGGTGAAATATACTTTGTCAAGTAGTTTTCCTTTTTTATGAACAATGAATCTCGATCATTCAACAGATTCATATTTAAATAGTATGGAGTTAATCCAAATAATTGAGAATTCAAATACACACTCGCATCAGAAGGTTTAGAATAAATCAAAGTCATCGTAGGGGTAGGAAATACCAATACAGTATCTGAAACAATGCCTACAGTCGTATCAATTGAGATCCTATTCCAGGAATTATTGGCTGAAAAAATTAAATCGATTTTATATTTATTTGGTGCCAACCTTAATTCAAAAACAGAATCTTCACCTATTATGCACGAATCAAGATACAAAACCGCTTTTGATTCTAAATTAATTCTAACATTTTTCACCTCCTCAGCAAATCCGATGCAGCTCATGCAAAATAGAATCACAATAATAATTGAAATATTATGATTTATTCTTTCTATCATTCTTGAAATTCTAAATCCTAAAAATTTCTCAGCTTTAACCATACCTACTTCACTGCATATGCAATAATCAAATCATCGTCACAGCCGAAGATCAGTTTATTATCAATGTAAACTGGAGATAATTTAATTCTGCCTGGAAATTCAATTTTCTTCAGAATCGAGCCATCTTGTTTATCCAGCACAATTACATTCTTATTGAGAACTGGAACAATCAATTTGTTTTTAAAAGTTAGTATAGAATTATTTACTAATCCTCCAGCACTTATTTGCCAGTGAACTGTTCCATCATTCTTGTCAATCGCAAAAATATCTCCTTTGCGAGTCCCAATAAAAGTATGTTTAAAATCAATTGAAGGTAGTGCAGAGATGCTCGATCTGCATTCGAGCTTCCAAATTTTCTGCCCTGTACGTAAATCGATTTTATAAAAATCTCCATTTTCATTACCGAAATATGCAAATTCTCCATCGATTGTTGTTCCAGAAAATATTGAATATTTTGAATCGAACTTCCATTGCAATTTTCCTGAATTAAACTCGAGACAGTATATACTCCCATCAATTCCTCCAATTAAAATCACGTTCCCATTTGATGAAGGTTTTGAGTAGAATTTTGTTGGAAAATTCTTTTTCCAAATAATTGATTTATCGCGATTTAATAAAATTACTGAGCCATCGGTAGATGCAAGAAAAACATAATCACCTATTGAAACTATTTCACTCTCAACCGATGAGTGCAGCTCATAATTTCGATTTTCTTTACCATTTACGAAGTCATACCAGATGATATTTCTAGATTTAGATATTTTTGCCGAAGTAGCAATTACAATTTCGTTTTCACGAATTTGAATAGAAGAATAAATCGGTGCCTTAACATCCAATTCTCCAATCTTATTGCCTGAATTTAATTCGATTGCATGTACTCTGCCTCTTAAATTTCCGACAAAAATAATACTGTCTTTGACAGTTACTGATGTCAGAGAAGTCCCCGCTGATGTTGAATACTCCCAGAGTTTAGAAAAGTCATTTCCTAAATTCTCGTCTACATAAAAACTTCTTGATGGTATTTTACCAAAGGAAGTCCATTCAAGTACATTTTCCAAATTATGGCCTAATTGGATTTTACTGCTGCAAGAATTAAAAGTCATAGCCACTAATAAGGTGACTGAAGTTCTAAAAATCCCAACCAAAGAAGAATTGATAAAAGAGTCCTTTCTGAAAAGTTTTTAAATTATTCTCTATTTTTTTTCCAATATCATATCGCAATACGATTGCACCGAACAAATTTAGTCTAAGTCCAAAACCAACACTGCCAAGGGTTTGTTTATATTGTTCGTCCCAGGCAGAACCAAAATCACTAAAGAGTGCTCCTCTAAATTCATAGAGATTTAATTTCCCAAATGGAAAACCAATTGTTAAAACATCAATAAGTGGGAATCTGAATTCAAACGAAGTAAGCCAAAGTTTTTCACCTCGAATCGACCAGCGCGGCCAACCTCGTAAATCCCAATTGCCTCCCATAAAAAATCTTCTTGCCTCTCTGCCATGATTATAAAATAATTGGAACCTTGATGCAAAGGCACTTTTCAGTCCCAATCTAAAATAATTCCTATAATCAGTCATCACTGTATAATAATTCACATTGGAGAATTTTATGTCATTGGTCTGAGCGAGTAAGAATAAAAATCGATGACCGTCAATCGGACCGGACGAAACCCATATACTATTATCAAAAATGTAAGAGATTGAATTAGTAAGTAAGAGAGCTTTTCTATGCTTTAAGACTCCAAAAACTTCTTTGCTTGAGTTCGCTAAACTGACCGAGGCTTCCAACCTCCTAAAAAATGAAAGAGGATAACTCAATCCAAAATAAGCTCCATAACTTCGTTCGTAGAAATATTCATCCGAATCTCGAATATCATAACGTCTTCCGGAAAAATGATAAATACCGTAGGCGTAATTTGTTTTCTGTCCTAAAGATAAACGTGTAAAAGCTACATTGAAACTTTCAAGGAAATCCTCTGTAGTATATGCGTTATTATAAACAAGAAAATAATATTGATCGTCGCCAAGCAGATCACTCAGTGTGAGTACTGCTCCGCCGGCAGTTCCGTATACAGGATTAGTTGCAATTTGACTCTGGGCAATATCAACATTATAATTTCTTTCATATTTGTAGCGCTCTTTTATTCCAACAGCCTCAATCTTCTGTACAGTCCAATTTTCTTTAAGTGGATCGAATTTAAATTCATAAACCTCATTCAGAGAATCGACAGATAAATTATAGTCCGTAAACTTGTAAATTTGAAAACTGAAATTTTCAAATGCGCCGAATAAAATTGCATTATCCTCTGCTACATTTGCATCGAATGCCGAGGTTGTAAATTTTGTTACTCGATGCATTCCATTTGCAAACGAAACCTTTCCATCATCATAATTGACTTTTAACGTCCAAAGATTTTTTACACCATCAATCTCATTCGAGAAAATCAAGTTTTCTCCATTATTAGTAAAGATTGGATTTGTACTGTTATAAGGTGTAAATGTAATATAATCTATTAAAAAGGAATTAACGTTTATAGAAAACAAATTATAATTTCCAGGTCCATTCCCTGCTGTCCGATCAGAAGAGAAAACAATCTCGTTACCTGTCTTACTAAAAATCGGTTGACGGTCATCATAGTAATCGTTGGTTAATCTGATAAGCTCTTTACTATCGAGATTGTAATAATAAATATCAGCATAACCTTTGCGGTCCACACCGCTGAAAGTTATTTTTCTGCTGTCGTCAGACCAAGAGGGAGAGCTAATACTTACAATTTCCTCAAAGCGGTAGGTTCGCAACAGTATCCATTTGTAAACATCAAAAACTTGAATCACATCTGTTGAACCATATTTAGTACTTAGAGCTAATGAACCTTGTTTAGAAATCTTAAAGTTCGTTCCAAAAAGATGAAAAGATTCAAGTTCGTCCGATTTTTCTCCGCGTAAAACAAGTTGGACTGTTTTTTCTGCCTCTGTAGTATCATATCTCATTCTATAAATTGAAGCATAGCCATCGCGGTTTGCCAAAAAATAAATCCACTTCTGATCACCAATTTCGAAATAATTAGGACTAAAATTAAATCCTTCGATAGTTAGTCTTTCTCCCTTAACACTTGGCGGATCTTTATGAGTTAAATACGGAAAATATTCTTTTTTAAGCGCATATAACCATTCCTTGTCAAATTCTTTATAGTCTTTTCCGAGTGTGAGCTCCCAAACCTCTTCGAAGTTAGTTGATTTCCAAAAATTTTCAAGTAAAAGAAAAATAGCGTGTTCACCGTAGTTTTTTGCGACGAATTGCAATACTTTCTGTCCAGCTTTATACATTAAAAAAGATCCAAATATTTTATCCATATCAGAAAGTCCGACTATGTAATCGTTCAAAACTGCATCACGCATAACCATTTCTGCTTGACTGTCCCACTCAGTTGACCAATATTCTGCTAATCCTTCAACAAACCAAAGAGGTGGAAGTTGATCGGTGATCATTCTCCTATCTTTTAGGATTCTGTAAATCTTGTTAGTCATGAAAACATGCACTAATTCATGTTTGATAACATGCCTAAATTGCGAAAGCGAGCCGTCGCTTGGAATTACTACTCGCCCTTTTACAAATTCAAAAAAACCTCCGACACCTTCTGGAAGCAAACCAGGAATTGTATTTGTCTGTTGAAAATGTAAATGAGTGTTATAGAATATTAATGGAATTCGCTGCTGCACATAATGATTAAATTTAACTTGAAGATCTAAATAGGCATCCTCGGCATACTTTGCACCAATTTCTGCTATTTCTGTGAATTCCGGATAATAGTAAATATCGAAATGTTCGGTCTTGATTACATGCCAATCGAAATTTGTATACTGGACTTTGTTCCTGCCGAAATAACTGAATTGAGCGGAACCCTCATTTAGGTTTAGAAATAAAAAAAATAAAATGTAGAGATATTTTAATCTAAATTTCAGCAAGCGAGTTTTTTAGTGTATTAATGTTCTTTATTGGTGTAGGATCAACTCTCCTTAACACCGCTAAATAAAAACTAATCCAATCTAAATAATAAATCAAATCAATAATTCGTTCCTCAAAAGTTTTTTCGTTGCTCTTTATTTCAATTATTTCAAATCCTGATTCACGAAGTATTTTCTCAGTAATTTCAAATCTTAATAAGTTTCTTGGATGATCTTCTTCATCTATAATTTGCAGCAATTTTGCATTAAAGTTTGATGGATTGAACTTTTCCCATCCAATGATTTCGTTATGGTTTAATTCCGGGATAATTCCGCTGTAACTAAGCACTTTAGAGTTTTCTGCCAATTGACATCGAAATCTTACATTAATTGATTGCAATAAATCGCTTGAGTGAATAACAGGAAAATATCCAATGAGTTTCTCTGCAACTTGATACGGACTGCTGTTACTTTTTGAATAAAGTTCGGAATTCTTGAGTACTGAACTATAAATCTTGTCTATAGTCTCTTTCTTAATTTCAGCTAAGCCGGATTTGTCCAGGAAGTTTAATAGATTAAAAAACATTAATCCCAAAGCACATCTGGGCTGGTAACCGCTGGGAACTTTAATATGCAGATTCCTATTTTCAGTTGAAAGTTTTTCAATTATGCTGCCAGAACCGATAGATACAATTTTACATTTTCGAGCTAATGCTTCCTTATAAGCAGAAATAGTCTCCTCCGTGTTCCCAGAATAGCTGCAAGCAAGAACCAAAGTACTATCATTGGCAAAAGTCGGAAGGTTATAATTCCTATTAACTTGAAATGGCAATTGAATTTGCTTATGCAAAAAAGTAAGCGCAACATCCCCTGAAATTGCTGAACCACCCAACCCGGTTAGAACAATATTTTTAATATTGATGTATGCAGCTTTATCCAGTTCGATTAGATTATTCCATGCGGTTTTAATTTGTTCAGGAAAATTTACAAGGACGTCATACATATCACCGGAATCATGTTGCTTATATGGATTCATTAGTCGTACTCCCATTTAATTTTCTTTAAATATTTATTACAAAGTTTTATAATTTCTATGTGAGATTTATAAAGTAAACATTCTTGAGTTAATTCCTTTAGCTCAGAGATATTCGAACTTCTAATTAACTTTTTTATCTCTGGAAGATAATGTTCATTAACACTCAATTCGTCAAATCCAAGACCAACCAATAATGGGACAGCCAAATAGTTTGATGCTAACTCTCCGCAAATGCTGACTTTTAGATTTTCATTGTGAGCGCCGTCAATTATCATTTTTAACGCTCTTAGCACAGCAGGATGAAATTCTTGAAATTTATCTGAGACAACTTCATTCCCACGATCAACAGCTAAGATATATTGAGTTAAATCATTCGTCCCTACGCTGATAAAATCTACTTCCTTGGCAAAATCTGAAATACAAAATGCAATTGATGGAACTTCCGCCATAATGCCTACCTCAATATTCTTATCGAAAGGAATGCTTGCAGATTGTAATTTAAATTTAACCTTTTCGAGAATAACTTTTGATTGCCTGATTTCTTCGATTGTGCTAATCATTGGCAACATGATCTTAACATTTTTATGAACGCTTGAGATCAAAATGGCCTGAAGTTGTTCTTCGAATATATGAGATTTATCGAGCATCATCCGAATGCCTCGCCAGCCTAAAAATGGATTTTTCTCATGATAATCTTCAAGTAACAGCTTGTCACCCCCCAAGTCAAAGGTGCGAATGACCACCGTTTCAGGATACATTTTCTCTGCTAATGTTGAATAAGTCTCTATCTGCTCTGCTTCAGTTGGAAAATTGCCTCTGAGAAAAAATAATTCTTCAGTGCGAAATAATCCGATTCCCTCTGCACCGTTTGCAATTGCGAAATCAACTTCATCAACTAATTCGATATTTGAATTTAATCTAATCCTATGGCCATCAAAAGTTTCTGCAGGTAAGTTTTTGATCTCTTTAAGTTTCTCATGATTTCTACTGAAGGATTTAATTTTTTTGCTGTAAAAGTTTAATAGAACTTCATCTGGATTAATAATTACAAAACCATTAAATCCATCGATGATTAGTTGAACTTCATCGGATATCTTACTCATCGCCCCATGCAAACCAACTACGGCTGGTATGTTTAATGCGCGAGATATTATTGCAGCATGTGAAGTAATCCCGCCGAATTCAGATACATATGCTAAAACCTCGTTTCGAGAAAAAAGCAAAGTATCAGCAGGTGTTAGACTATGAGCAACAATTATCACCGAATGCTTAAGTCGCGATTCCCATCTTTTCTTTCTTAGGTTGCGTATTAATCGAGATTTGAGATCTTCGATATCCGCTGCTCTCTCAAGCAAGATTTGATCATCAGACTGCTTCATCACGGAGATGTATTTTGAGAACTCTTTATCAACAGAATATTCTGCCGAAAATCTGTTATTTTTAATATTCTCCAAAATAGGACCAAATAGAAGTTGATCATCGAGTATTAAGGCATGTGCCTCGAAAATTCCGGCAGTTCGTTCGCCGATTTTTTCCCTTGAGATTGAGATAATTTTCGAAAGTTCTTTTTTTGATTTTTCGATTGCTGATTCAAGATTGAGAAGCTCTTCAGATGGATCTAAAACAACTGAAGGAAATGTTTCAATTTTATCACGGTGATAAATGTGTGCTGGTCCAATCGCATAACCTGGTGCAGCAGGAAGCCCTTTAAGTACAATCACACCATTTTTGTTGTAAGTTTCGATTTGATTAAAGTTCATCAAAACCCCTTTTGAAGTAGTCTTCTATTTCAGCTGCGGCTTCTGACTCATCCTCACCCTCAAATTGAAGTGTCAGCTTGCTCCCCTGTTCAGCGCACAACGTCATAACTCCAATAATACTTTTCCCATTAATCGACATGTCATCCTGATAAATATAAAAATCCGATTTAAATTTGGATGCAAGTTTCACTAATGTTGCTGCAGGTCTCGTATGCAATCCTGCTCGATTCACTATTTCAACTTTTTTATTTATCAATTCAGTGTGTTCTATACAATAGTTGATTAGCAAATCGGTTCAGGAAATCCTTATGAACTGAGTCTGTTATTGAATTGAGCGAATTAACAGCTTTCTCAACATATTTCTGAATAAATTCTTTGGCTAATATATCGATTTTATACTTTTTATAGATTTCAAAGTATGTATCCACCAATTCTGCTCTAATTCCTTTATTTTTAATTAATTGTGTCAATTTATCTGAATCTTTTCCTTTAGCTCGTTGGAGCGCAGATAAAAGCAAAAATGTTTTTTTCCCCTCCGTCAAATCACTTCCTAAAGTCTTACCAAATTTACGATTATCTCCTTTCATATCAAGCAAATCATCTTGAATTTGGAAGGCCAATCCTAAATTTTTTCCATAATTTGACAGCGAACTAACAATGCTGTCAGGTGCATCGCCACATAATGCTCCGATCTTGCAACTGACAGATAACATCGAAGCAGTTTTTTTATAGATCATCTCTAAATAATCTTGTAAAGTTACATTTCCCAGACTTTCAAACTCTTTATCTAAACTTTGTCCCTCACATACAACAACAACGGCATTACTAAATTCGTGAAGAATCTTGTTCTCATTATAATGTAAATTCGAATTCAATAAATTAAATGCAAGCGCTAAGAGATTATCACCAGATAAGATAGCCGTATTAACATCATACATTTCATGAAGTGTTTTTTTTCCATGTCTAAGACTAGAATTATCCATGATATCATCGTGAATTAAGGTAAAATTATGAAGTAATTCGACTGCGACAGCTTGATTAATGACCTGATTTACACGTTTCCTATTTACTGCTCCGGCTGAAGCAATTAGCAATAATGGTCTAATTCTTTTACCACCGGAGCTTAAAAAATATCTAATTGGGTCATACAAAGCTTTTGGTTTTTTCCCTTTTAAAAGTACAAAAATACGTTCATTGATCATTTTTTTGTAATTTTCAGTACGTTTATTGTATTCAGAAGTAAGCATACAGTATTTTATGAATTACGAGGTTAATTCTAAAGTAAAGTAAATGGAATCATTAATTTCTTTTTTTTACCCCAATCCCTGGCAAATCTGTTAATGTAACTTTACCCTCCAAAATTCTTGTTCCGTCGAAAATGTCATTGCTAATTAAATCTGCACCATCTAAATCAGCCCAATCTGCTAGTGGTGACATTTGCGCAGCAGCTGATATCGCACAACTAGTTTCAGTCATGCAGCCAATCATTACTTTCATATCGAGTGCTTTTGCAAGTGAGATCATTTTATAAGCTTCTCTCATTCCAGTACTTTTCATCAACTTTACATTTATTCCATCATACACACCAAATGCCTTCTTCACATCACTAAGTCTTTGAACACTTTCATCGCCAACAATCGGAATTGGGCTTCTCTCTTTTAGCCAGACCAAATCATCAATTTGTTCTTTAGGCATTGGCTGTTCAACCAATTCAATTTGGAATTTTTCAAGCCATTCGATCATTTTAAGTGCGTAACTCTTATCTGTCCAACCTTGATTTACATCTGTTCGGATAGGTTTATCAGTTACAGATCTTATCGTTTCAATCATCTCTTTATCGTTTTCTCGGCCAAGTTTTACTTTCAATATTTTGTAAATATCTGCTTCTTTAACTTTTTGCTTGACTACATCAGGAGTATCAATGCCAATTGTAAAAGAAGTGTATGGAGTATTTTTTGGATCAAGCCCCCAAATTGAATACCATGGCTTACCCAATTTTTTACCGATTAAGTCATGTAAAGCAATATCTACTGCAGCTTTTGCAGCGCAATTGTTTGGTGCAATTGAATCTATATAATTTAGAATCTCTTCAAGCATGAATTCATCATTGAATTTTGATAAGTCTACTTTTGATAAGAACTCAGCCGCGGTTTGATGAGATTCTCCAAGATATGGCGGCATAGAAGCTTCACCGTATCCAACTATTCCATCTTTTTCGATTTCAACCATCATGACAGGAGTTGTTTTTCGTGAGGAGACAGCGACTGTAAATACATGTTTTAATTCGAGAGTATAAGGGTAAAATCGTAATTTCATTTTACTGCTTTTTGAGATTTTTTTATTCGATTGATGTGAAGTAGACGTGGCGAGATGAGGTATGGCTAATAATCCAGCCCCAGCTAGTGTTGATGTTTTTAAAAATTTTCTTCTATCTAATTTATTAGTCAGCATAAAATTTGTTGTTCATAATTTTGAGTTTTTCAATTTGATCAGGTGTTAATATTCTTTTCACCCGTAGTATAGTACTCCGTCGATATTCATTATAATTTGGATCGGATTTATCAAAACTATCAATCCGGACTCTACCAGATGAATGAATAAATAATTTTTCACCAAGATAGATTCCGACATGAGTAATTCTTTCAAATTGCGTCGCACTGTTTCTCCTACCGAAGAAAATCAAATCACCGGGAATCAGCTTCGAGAACTCTTCATCGTAAGGAACATCTTCGCCAATCATTGCTTGCTGATTAGCATCTCGCGGCAAGACTATTCCATTAAGAAAGAATGCAGTTTTAGTAAAGCCCGAACAATCAAGCCCTTTTATAGATGTACCTCCCCACAAATAAGGAAAGCCTATCATTTTTTTTGCACTGTTTATTACCTTTTCAGAGGAAAAATTATGATTCGCAGACCAATTCTCGAACTTTGATACGAATCGTTTTTCAATTTTTCCTTTTCGTCCATCAGGGAATTCAACAATAAAATAATTTTCTACTTCACCTGAATACACAAGAATTGCACCGCAGACGACATCACTGACAATTGAAGGTTTGTTTAATTCTTCAATTAGTCCGTATACCTCAGTATAGATTAGCTTTTCTTTCTTTTTCCATGCATTCACCTCATCTGAATTCATTAATTCTATTCCATCGTGGTCAACCCAACCGAGATACGAATCTGGAGTTTGGATATAATACCATCCTCCTTGGGATTTTAATACATTGACTGGCGTTCCTAAAATTGCCTGGGTTGATAGTTCGGCAGGGTGCTCAGGTTTTGAACGTATATTTGCTACACTAATTTTTACTACTCCGAAATGATTCTTGCCTAATTTGCTATCGGGTAATAAGGTAATTTCATCATTAATGTGATAGTTAAAACTAGATTTTAAGTTTTCGAACAAAACACTTTTAAAGTTAACGTCTGAGACTTCTCCGAACAAATTCAGATTGTTACCCTCTAATTTAAACTCAATATTGAAAACAGCTGTTCTTTTATCAGGGGCTAGATCATTCTTCACCCTATTTATTAGTTGTGATATCTCATCACTTGTCATAATTGGAGATAAATTTATTGTCAAAAAAAAGAAAATAAGTAAGCATTTCATGGATTTGAAAATAGTTATTTACAATTTGAATAGCAATTGAACAAAATGAAAATATTCAGCCAAAAGTAGATGCACATAAATATTGAAAATCAGCAAGCTCATTAATACATAAATAAATCAGATTTTTTCATGAAATTATCTTAATTTCGCAAAGTTGTTTAATTAACATCTGAAATTTTCTTAACACAGCAATCTTAAAGGAGACTACATGTCTGCAAATAATTCAGAACGCGAGCAATGGGGAAGCAGAATCGGTTTAATTCTCGCAGTAGCAGGAAATGCAATTGGACTCGGTAATTTTTTGAGATTTCCTGTTCAAGCCGCCCAAAATGGCGGTGGTGCTTTCATGATTCCATATTTCATTGCATTTCTTTTACTGGGTATTCCTCTAATGTGGATTGAATGGGGTATCGGTAGAAATGGCGGAAAATACAGACACGGTAGTGCACCTGGAATGTTTGATGTCTTATGGAAAAGTAAAATTGCTAAATATATGGGTGCCCTTGGACTATTTATTTCACTAACGATATTAATTTATTACACTTATATCGAATCCTGGACATTAGCTTTTAGTTTTTTTTCAATAATTAAGCTTTACTTTGGTGAATTAACTTTCGAATCGATGGGAAATTTCTTACGATCTTATCAAGGTGTAGAAGGCGGAGATCATTTTTCAACTTATTGGACAGCTTACCTTTTCATGTTATTTACATTCAGTGTTAACTTTTTTATTCTCTACAAAGGGATTTCTAAAGGGATCGAGAAACTGGCAAAAATTGCGATGCCACTGCTTTTTTTCTTTGCTGTGATTCTTGTTGTGCGAGTTTTTACTCTTGGAACTCCTGATCAATCCCAACCTCAAAATAGCATTTGGAATGGACTAGCATTTATTTGGAATCCAGATTTTTCGAAACTTGACGATCCTAAAATTTGGATGGCTGCAGCTGGACAAATATTTTTTACCCTATCAGTTGGAATGGGGACGATTCATGCCTATGCGAGTTATTTAAAACCAAAAGATGATATCGCACTCTCTGGGCTAACTACTGCTGCAACAAATGAATTTGCCGAAGTTGTTTTGGGTGGAAGTATTGCAATTCCAGTCGCAGTAGCTTTCTTTGGTATTGCGACAACTCAAGAAATCGCCCAAGGTGGATCTTTCAATCTTGGTTTTGTTTCAATGCCAATTATATTTCAAAAGTTTCCAATGGGTGAAGTCTTCGGATTTTTGTGGTTTCTCCTTTTATTCTTCGCCGGTATCACGTCATCGGTTGCAATGGGACAACCAGTTATAGCTTTTATGGAAGATGAGTTCGGATTTACTCGGAAAAAAGCCACTGCAATATTAGCAGTAATTGTTTTAGTCTCCGTTCAGTTTGTGGTCTTTTTCCTGAAATTCGGTTTCTTAGACGAGATGGATTATTGGGCAGGAACATTTGGATTAGTTGTTTTTGCCTTAATGGAAACTGTGATTTTTATGTGGATATTCGGAGCAGAAAAAGCATGGGAAGAAATAAACTCTGGCGGCGACATCAAAATTCCAAGATTCTTTTTCTACATTATGAAATATGTCACACCGCTAATATTACTTACTATTATGGGTTGGTGGTTAATTAATGATGCCATTCCAATTCTCTTATTACATAATGCTAACCCGGAAAACGTCCCTTATATATGGGCAGCACGTATTTTAATGATTCTGCTTTTAATCGGAATATTATTAATGGTTCGGATTGCCTGGAAAAATAACCAACTCAGAAAGGCGAATGTGTAAGATGGGATTAACAACTGAAGGACTAATATTTTTAATTTTTTGCTGGACATTGATTTTTAGCCTAGTCTCTTTTTGCTTTTATAAAGTAATGACTACGGACAATTCAAGAGAATGAATGATCTGAGAGTTTACTTAAACAAATAAAGTTTTATAACACTTTCAGCTTTGCGAATTTAAGCATTAAGTGTTTTCGGACGCCGGAATCGAATTCGACCACAGCCTTAAGATTGTCTCCAAATCCACTCATTTGCCGGATGGTGCCTTCTCCAAATACATCGTGACTTACCTTGCTTCCAATAGTTAGTATCTTTTCTTCCTGCGAAAAGTCTTCATAATTTGGCATTACACTTTTTTGCTTTTGCTGAGCTGTCCTTTTAACAGAATATGTATTCCTTCTATGAGCGTATGAATAACTGACTCCAGTGTTTTCAAATTGAACAAATCTTTCATCAATCTCATCCAGGAATCTTGATCTCGTTTGTGGATATAAACTCCCAAATCGATTTCTATTCCTCGCAAAAGATAAGTGAAGGTTTTTCTTTGCTCTTGTGCATCCAACGTAAAATAGTCTTCTCTCCTCTTCTAAATCATCAACATTCGAATCACGAGAAAGCGGTAATAAACCATCTTCACAGCCAACAATGAAAACATTTTTAAATTCGAGACCTTTTGCTGAATGTAGAGTCATTAACGCTACTGCATTACTTTTATCTTCCCATTTGTCAATTTCGGAAATAAGAGCAATGTCATTTAGAAAATCTACTAACGATTTCCCTTGATTAGAGATTGTGAAATCTTGTATTCCATTCAGCAGCTGCAGAATGTTTTCATAACGGTTCAGCGAATCCTCACTCCCCTCTTCCTTGTACATTTTCAAAATTCCTGTTTCGTCAATAAGTGATCTAGTTAATTCGTTGATGTTCAATCTTTCAGTTAGTTGAGCATATTTTGTGATTAGATCATGAAAGCTCATAAAATTCTTTTTAGCTCTTTCACTTAATACAGATGACTCATTTAAAATTCCAGTGCTCTTAAAGAGTGAGCAATGATTATCTATTGAGATCTTCATCAGTGAATCAAGTGAAACTTGACCGATTCCCCTTGAAGGAAAATTGACAACTCTTAAAAAGCTTTCATCATCATCTGGATTTATCAATAGTCGTAAATATGCAATTACATCTTTTATTTCTTTTCTTCTGTAGAATTCAGTTCCCGCAACCACTACATAAGGAATAGTGCTTTTAATTAGTGCCTCTTCAAAACTGCGTGATTGTGCATTTGTGCGATATAAAATAGCAAAGTCGTTTATATTAAACTCTTTTGACATCATCTTGACAGTGATAGTTTTGCAGATATAATTCGCTTCATCCTTATCGTCAAGACATTCGTAAACAGAGACTTTGTTTCCTTCTTCGTTTTCAGTCCAAAGATTCTTTTCAATTTGGTTGAGATTTCTTTTTATCACTGAATCAGCAACACTTAAAATAGATCTAGTTGATCGGTAGTTTTGTTCCAATCTGATAATCCTAGCTTCTGAATAGTCTCTTGTGAAATCCAGGATATTTCTAATATCTGCACCGCGCCATTTGTAGATACTTTGTGCATCATCTCCGACAACACAAATATTATTTGTCCCACCGGAAAGGAGCTTCAACATTTTGTATTGTGCGTGATTGGTATCCTGATACTCATCAACTAAAATGTATTGAAATCTTTTTTGGTACTTTTGCAGAATCTTCGCATCCTTTTCAATGAGTTCAATTGGTTTGATTAATAGATCGTCAAAGTCCATCGCATTACTTGATGCAAGACGCTGTTGATAGACTTCATAGATAGCTTTAATCTTATTTTCATGAATTCCAAAAAAGTTATTTTCATATGCTTCAGGCCTGATTAATTTATTTTTAGCTTTCGAAATTCGTGATTGCACAAATCTTGGATTTAGAAAGTTGTCAGATATGTCTAATTCATTCATAATTCTCTTAATTAGACTCAGACTATCATCAGTATCATATATTGAGTAGCTGCTCGAATAATTAAGAGATGCAGATTCGAACCTTAGCATCCTGGCAAAAATGGAATGGAATGTACCCATACTAAGTTTTTCCGCTTGAGCTCCAATCAGATGACGAATCCTTTCTTTCATCTCATCAGCAGCTTTATTTGTAAATGTAAGCGCTAAAATATTAGACGGATTCACTCCTTTCGAAATTAAATACGCAATACGATAGGTTAGCACCATTGTTTTCCCGCTTCCAGCGCCTGCGACTACAAGAACTGGACCTTCAGTTTCGGTGACTGCATTTTTTTGAGAAGAGTTGAGAGTAGATAGATTCATAACAGTATAATTATCGATAAATAAATAAAAAAAAGGTAATCCCGGTTACCAGGATTACCTTTTTCCAAAAGATTGATGAAACTTTATTTAAGCATCATCATTTTCATAGTTTTAACAAATTTGCCGGCCACCATTCGATAAATATATATTCCGCTCGATACTTTTCCGCCAAAATTGTTTTTTCCATCCCACTCGACTGCATGATAACCTGCTCTGAGATCATCATTCATTAAAGTTCTAACTTCTCTACCAAGAATATCATATATCTTTAATGAAACCCGGGCATCTTGTGGAATACCAAATCTAATCTGAGTTGTAGGATTGAATGGATTTGGATAGTTTTGGCTTAGTGAATAAGCTGTCGGTATTGATCCTTCATCTCCAACACCAGTCACTGGGCCAGCTGCCTGTTGAAGCATGATAGCATCAGCTCGAGTGACGTGGCTGTCTGTAACAGCACGATTTATTACACTATCACGATAAAACTCTGATACTTCCTCATGATCATTAATGATTTTAACGTTCCCATATATCGTTCCGCCGCCATGAATATCTTGTCCGCCGCGCAAGAACGTATATCTTCCGAGATATAATCTTCCATCTGAAGTAACATTACCACCAAAGGCAGTTGAATTTTGATTTCGAATTAATTTTGTTAATCCGCCAACGTGATTGATTTCATATACTGCTTTTGGATTTCCCGTACTTGATCCAGCTGGAACAATCGCCCAAACATCGAAACTATCTGGTTCAACTGCTGGTCCACCTGGTCGCTGTGGAAATCTTGGGAACCAATGAACATAATTTAATGGCTCACTCGGAGTTCCATTATAGAACTTACCATAAATATAGGTGAAGATTCTCTCGTTATTAGTTCCGCTGCCGGCAATTCTCTGCCAGTAATTCATATTCATTGGCGAAGGTTGATTCCAATCAACAACAGGTGTGCTTACAAAAGTAGTTGGATCTGAGTTATCAACCAGAATGTTTGTTCCTACACCCTGACCAGAGAGTGCGATATTGATGTATCGATTGTTGGTTGTATCATTTGTCCACATTCTTAATGTAGCTGAATGAAGTCGAATCGAATCAGGTCTGAACTCTACTGTCAGATTGTAAATCCCATCAATTGCGGGTAGTGTTAATGGTAATGGTGGTAGATTTGCGATACTGAATTTTGAACTATCTGCACCGAAAATCATGATTGAATCAACTTTTAACGGTGTTTCGCCATTGCTTCTGATTTGCAGACCTCTCTGATAATTGAATTCCGCATTTCTGATTGAATCGTAAATAGATACAGAACCAAAGCTTAATAATCTGCCAACTGCATCGGCTGATGTTGATGCTGTAGGAGCTATCGGCAATAATCTACAACGCAATAAGTCAACGCGTAAAAGGTCTCCCACACCGGCCATTTGTAATGGATTTTCAAACATAACCTTTGTTGGACCGCCTCCATTCAATTGAAAGATTCGAGTATTATTGTCAGAAATTTGTAACCAAAGAATTGCCCCTGTTACACCTCTTTCGTTAAAATTGAGTACCCTTTGTGTATCGGCCATAAATGGAGTGGTTACAGAAATAGTGGCATTACGTGCTGCATTCGGCGATCCAGAAGGCCCAGAATATTCTAGAATATATTTGCCTGGAATCGTATCTGGTATTTGGAAACCATATGTAGCAGTTGGAAGGTCTGTAGCTGGAATATATACTCTACTACTTGAATTTCCATTAGGAATAGGATAAATGAAGTTTGACTTTGCTGAATTTGAAAATGAAGAGAGGCCAGTTTCCACATATGACGTTGTCCCTGGTGCATTCCAATGTGGTTCAAATCCACTGCTCGCATTCATAATGAAATTATAATTAATTCCTTCACCTCTCACTGGAAAGAATGCTTGAGGCTCAGCAGCATCATTGCTGTGAATCACGACTGTATCAAAAGTCGCTTCTTCACCTTTAGGTGAAAATCTTATTTTTATATTCGCTTTCTTGCCTGGCTGGATTGTCATAGGTAATGTAGAAATGCTATAAAAACGATTCGTTGAAGTTGTTACGTTCGATATGATCAAATCTGCACCACCTAAGTTGTACATAGTGAACTCACGATCCTCGTAAATTCCCCACTTGAAAGTTGTTTGCGGGAAATCTTCAATCATCCTTGTAGTATCGAAGCCAGTCATGTGCCTCCTTCCGAATTCAAGATCAGCACCGGCTGCAGGACTCCTCAAAATCCTCACTTCATCAACGCGCATAAACGCTGGTGTCAATGTATCGGCACCAATTCTTACTTCAAGTCCCTTTGCTGCTGCTGGGACATTTAAAATTCCCAACGGCTTCCAACTTCCAGTTGCTCCTGTTGTTACGTTATTACTTTGGATATCATAGCGGAAACTGTCAGCAATAACTCCTTCTCCGAAACGTTTAAAAGTAACATAAGCATTACTTGTTGCGTTTCCAGTAAAGCCCATGTAGTGATAAACTAAGTAATAATCTGAAACCGCAACATCAAAAAAGTATGTTGCAGAAGCACCATTTGGACTACCTGCAGTTCTAGGAGTTCTTCGATGGCTGCTATTGAACCAGGCACTTCCCGTATTTGACCACCAGCCATCTGTTTGGGTAGGTGAATTAGCAACGGGTGGGATTTCACAATAAGTAGTGTCGCACAAATTAGTACCTGCGCCTGTTCCAGTGTTGTTATCATTCAAATTTGCAACAGTGATGTAGTTTGCAGGATCAAGTATTTGCTGTGCGGATACTTGTGATGTTAGCACTACTAAAGCAAACACCATAAGTAAGGCTGAAAGTTTTTTATTCATGCGTACCTCCGTTTGTTAATAAAATAGACATTAATTTATTTTGGCTTTTTAATAGTTATTGAGTCTATATCAGCTTCAGGCCCGGTAAAAGTCACTTTCGCGCCTGTTCTGATATCTGTTTTTTGTCCGATTGGGAATACTTTATAGAAGAGCTTTACACTGTCTGTAAATGATGGGAGACTCGAATCAATAAAAGTGTAACTTGTGTAATTCGATTGAATGATTTTAAAGATATCCGAATATTTAATAGACCTGAAAACCTCAAAATGTTTTAAATTTGAAGTGTCGGATATCGTCCAACTCATTGTAACTCTCCATTTACCGGTTGTAGTTGTATCAGCTTTGATGATTTTAAAACCTGAGGGCTTTGGCAAAATCGAATAGTGATAAGGCGATATAAGTTCTTCAGATTTCTCACATCCGTTGGAACAAAATAAGAAAAAAACTAAACTAATTGCAAAAAATATATTCATTTGTATTCTCATGTTATAAAGGAACTCTAATTGAAAAGATGGTCTGGAGATCAGTTGATATGAGATTATCGTTTATTTTCAGAGTATTTGAAAAATCAGCAACACCCAGATCATCAGTAAAAAATAAATAATCGATTATGTTCAATGCCCAGATGCCAGCGCTTATGAAGGATGAGATCGTCCTTTTCCTCTCGTTTACTTTTTGCTCATCGTGAACTTCTTTAATTTGTTTCCACAGTTCTTCTGCAAGGGCGTAACGGTCGGCGCTGTAATACTCATATTTCAAATTATCGAGCCTCTCACGGTTCGAAATGAAGTTATTGTGAGATACTATCGCCGTTACAAAGGATGCAAGGAAACCGACCGTAATTAAAGAACCTTTTAATTTATGTCCAAGATAAAACTGACCAGAGCCAGGTACAAACGTACTATATGCTAATCCAGTAATTTTGCGAACATTCCACTCAGGCATAATTGGTACAGGATCGCTTGACATTTCTTTGATAGTTAGTGTAGGTGAATTTTCCAAACTAGTGTATCTAGTCTGCGAAGCACCTATTTGTGCCATCAATAATAAGATAAAAACTAATTGAACAATTTTCATTTTTTACTCTACTTTAATAAAACAAAACTTTTTGTGATTGATGAACCAGAATTAGTTAATCGATAATAATAGATTCCGCTAGGTAAATTATAAATATTTGAATTAAATTCTACGGAATATTTTCCCGCTGATAAATTTTCATTTACTAAAGCCGCGATCTCTCTTCCTAGCATGTCATAAACTTTCAAAGTTGTAAGCCCTGGTAAATAAATTTCGAAATCTATCTTAGTCAGCGGATTAAATGGATTTGGATAATTCTGGCTTAAATTAATTGTTGTCGGATAATTTTCATAATCAATTTCGATATTTGTAGCGATTGTATTTGAGATTTCGCTTTCATTATCAACTTTATCAAAAGCAGAAACAGCATAGTAGTAAACCGAGTTTGTATCTGGAATAATATCAAAATAAAAAGTATCAGGATTAGATGTAATTTTATACAAATGTTCTGCTTTATTTGGATCTATTGGAGATGTTGCTCTGAAAATATTGTAATACTCTGCAATCTCTCCATCTGTAGCGGTTTGAGGTCTTGTCCACGCAATTCTAAACCTATCTGAGGTGATTTTCTGAATCGTAATATAATTTGGTTTATTTGGCGGAACAGGATCTTTCCAAATCATTGGCGGTTGATTTGCAGGATATTTATACAGTGAATTTGTGAGCGAGTCAAAATAGTTTATCGAACTTGCCATACTCCGGAATCTGAAGAAATTCACACCAGATGCACCAATAGTACGTGAATAATTTATCTGATTCTTAATTTCATTTATATCGCCAAAGTTTGGTTCACCTATTCTATATGAAGCAAGTCCCAACCAAGTTTGTTTACCACTTAAATTATTCTTCCACCAATTAGAAATTTTTGTGAATTCGGGGCACGTCGCGATATTCCAATAAACTTGCGGATTGTGATAATCAATATATCCTTTTGCAGCCCATGCTTTTGGATCTGAACGTAATTGATTATATAACTCCCATACACCGCAGGATAATCCCATTGCCGCCGCAGTATAAACACCTGGAGTTGTAGCTCCGACCTTCACCCACGGTTTATAATGTTTCACAGAATCCATCGTCATTTTAACCATTCGCTCAATGTTCAATCGTGCGAAATCATTACGCGGCAAATTCCAAGGATTGCCATTTAAAGAATCTGTTCGATTTGTGAACCAATAGTTAGAAGCATCTCCAAATAGAAGAGCTTCGGCTCCAAGGTCTGTATATCTAATAAAATCAAAATGGATTCCATCAATATTATAATTCTTTACGATTTCAGTTGCAATGTTTACTAAGTGATGTCTGACATCCGGATTGCCTGGATCTAAGAAAAATCCGCCGTCACTTTTCATCTGACCTGTAGAAGTCTTAGCAAACCAGCGTGTTTTCCAGTAACGTTGACCGTTGGAGCTGTCAATAATCGCTGGATGCGGTGGAAATGTTATAACTGAAAGATATTTCGAGAGTGTATCACTAATTACGTAATAAGCATTGATCCACGCATGAACTTCAATATTTTGTTGTCTTGCTTTCAAGATCATTTCAGCGAGTGGATTATATCCTGGATTAAATCCTAAATTTGATGGATCCTGACATGGAGTAAAGCATGTAAGATTTGAAGCCCAAGGGAGGAACGAAGAGCTATAATACGCATCGCCGCGCGCACTTACTTGAAATACAATTGTATTGAGATTTGCATTCTTACAAACATTTACTATTCCATCGATCTCAGCTCTCTGCGCTGAAGCGCCAACAGAAAATGGAAAATCAGCTCTACCTGCAGTGGTTACCCAGACAGCTCTAACTTCTTTACGCGGCTGGGCAAATAAAATGCTGCCAAGCAGTATTAGTGTAAGAAATGAAATGTATTTCATTTTTTCCTTTCGAGAGCATAAAGCACAAGGTTAACTCCGAAATTCAACGCTTCCGTTTTGTTTTCTAACGCCACCCATTGAGGAATATAACCTTTGTTCGATAGGACAGCAGTTAACTTTCCATTAATGAATAGTCCATCGATGTAATCATTCCGAAGCAGCTGTGTGTTGAAATCATCTAATCCTTTGGGTAAATCAGTAAATTTGAATCTCATGTTATATATTTGATGGTCCAGAGCAATTCTCTTTATTTCAGTTTTCCCGCTGATTCTGTTTGCGAGTTGATTTAAAAATTCCAGCATGGATGAATAATATGGCCAACTTTTTGTAACATGAGAATTTTCTATGTATAAGAATCCGCCCTTCGATAAAAGTTCAGCTAAATTATTCACCATGACTGAACTAATATTTGGCTTCCCGAATCCGCCCAGTAAAACGACAAAATCCGAAACCAGCAAATTCGGTGCATCGGCTGTAATTCGCACAAATTTAGATTTTATTTTTGTCTGAGCTTGCAGATGCTTTATAAATTCTGGAATTGCTTCAGGCATTGGATTCCATGCTTCAATATTTCCACCTTCACGGGTTTCTGTGGAAGTATATTGAAGCTGAGTAAAATTAATTTCTCGATCCAAAAGCAAACTATCTTTTGAAGTTGGAATTGAAATAAAAGTTGTATCAAGAGATGTTCTGCCTGTAATCTTTGCTCGGTCGAATTTTACTTTGCTAAAGTAAAAAACATAATTTCCAAATTCATCAGGTTCATTTGTTTCACTGTAGCTAAGAATAAAATTCCTCAGTGAGAATTTCACTTTTTCAACTGATTCATCCATTGGATCGAACACAATAAATCCTTCTCTGGAGTCGCCTGCATAAACCGGCTTACCTAAATAAACCATTGTTCTTCTGACAATTCCCATTCTTGATTCAAAAACTTCATCATCAATTCCGCTGGCGCCTTTACGCTTCAAATAATACTCTTCCATACTCTGATATTTTGCAGCTTTTTTCTCTCGAGCATAAGCATTCAACTTATCTCCTCTATCTGTTTCAAGAAGAGATTCTTCCGGGTCGAAATTTATTTTAGAACCGGAGTAATTGTAAATAGTTATCTTAAATACTGAGAATCTATTCGGAGAATATCCTTTTGAAGGATCAATCCAATCTCCATATGTAAATGGATTTTTTGAGAACCAACCTGCTTTGGAGTCATCTGGGAATTCGAACGTGTTTAGCTGAAAATCGGTCATGTACTTTAATTCAATTTTAAAATCTTTTCGATCCATGATTATCGTCAGACTATCTTTGGAAAGTCTATAAGTTGTATCATTCATGTATTTCATGTTCTCTGCATCAGGCATGTACATATATGCGACTCGTTCCGGAGGCATGAAAACATATTTATAAACGGAGTCACATCCGAATTGAATTGAAGTAAATAATATTAAAACTATCAAAAGAAATTTTTTCATTGATTAATCTCTGCTGCAACTTTTTGTTTATTCTTATCAATTATTCCGCCCTTTTGTGTACAGGCGTAGACTATTATATTAAGTCCAAATTGTAACTGTCTTGTATTGTCTTGTGGCCCGCCAAAACTGGAAGGATTTTTTAACCAATCTCCCCATGCACGACTGTAGCCTTTGTTTGAAATTACCACTGCAAGTCGACCTCCGAGGAATACTCCTTCAATGTACTTGTATCTTTCTGGTACAGGTTTTAATCTTTGTGCAGGATTGGGATTTGCGAGAGACATACCATTCGGACGGATATTATCGTCCCCAGCTGGAACTGCATCAAAATCTTCCCATGCATGGAAAAGTGGATGATTGTTTGGAACACGCTCAAAAATAGCATCGAAACCTAATGCATCAGTAACTAGCTGTCTTGCTTTCCGGCTGAATGACCCAGATTCATATGCAAATGCATCATCAATAAATAAGAAACCTCCTTCACGCAAGTATCGACCTAAGTTCTGGGCTTCTTCCTTTGTGTATAATGGTTCGGCTCTGTAACCAATCATAAATATTACCGGAATATTCATAATTTCTTTACTGTCAAGACGAATGGTCCCCTTCAGCGAGACTTTCACTTTTGTACCATTATTAATGAAATCAGATAAATTCAACAAAGCCTGTGGTATTGCATTCCATCCAGGTTGATTGTTGTCTTCAACTTTACTTCCGCGATACTGCAGTTGATAGAATTCCAAGAAACCGGAAATATCTTTTTTATTTGCTCCCTGGTCAATCATACCAGAAAATCGATCTTGAAAATTCATCCAATCAATAAGATTGTCTCTCAGTCCAGCAGTGCCTCGCTTTGATGAAGCACGAGTATTCTCAACTTCCATTTGAATGTTCGGTCCGTAAAACTGGGCTTGCTGGGGTGACCAAGTCCTATCCACATAATCACCTGGTCGACCGAGTGATGAAAGAGCAGTTCCGCCATGACGGGCTGCTGTTGTCATAGTTCGGGGCATTGTTGCCATTCTAACTTGCTGCGGTAACATTCTTTGTAATGTACGTTCAACAATCTTCGGAGCTTTTTGAAGTTCAAGCTGCTTTTGCAGTTTTGGTGCACGTTGAATGAATTTAACAGTTGTTGGTGGGCGCTTTGTTTCTTTAATACTTTCAGTAATATCAATTTGCAAAATAATCGGAAGGAAATGTATGAATGCAGAAATTGCTAAAAAAATTAAAAGATGTTTTCTATAGTATGAAAGAAAACTCTTTAACTTTTGGTTTACTTCAAATCCAGATATGTTTATGACCTGCATTCGTTTCTATAAGTTATTTGTTTTTATCTTTCTCTTCCTCTTCAGTAGCAATTGCAAGCTGATCGATACCAACAACTTTTGCAGCATCCATTACGTCAACGACGATACCATGAAATGTTTTTTTATCTGCTTTGATAATTAAAACTTTGCTTCCGAAAATATCTTTTTGGATCCTAAGCTGTTCCTCAAGATTATCCAGAGTTACACGAGTACCATTCAAATCCATCTCACCCTTATCGGAAATAGTGATACTCAAATCTTTCTCAGGCGGCGCATCGGAAGTTGCTGCTTGCGGCAGATCGACCTTTAATCCACTTTGCACTGCAAATACAGTCGTAACCATGAAGAAGATCAATAGCTGAAATACGCAATCGATCATAGGGGTCATATCAATACCCCGTTCTTCCCATTCTTTTCTTTTCCGAGCCATATTATTTATACCCTAAAGATTTAAGAATTTCATCTTCAAGTTTTTTCCCTTCGGTATCAGAAATGTTCAAATCAATTCTTTTTTCTTTTAAGAATGCTTCTTCATCCTTGTTTAATACGCCATCACGGTAAGCCGTCTTTAACATTTCTCGATACGTAGCAAAACGAGCCAGATCTTTTAATATCAAATTAACAAAATGATTTGTGAACGGTTCAACAAATTTTATGAGTTTTACTGTTCTCCTTTTTAAAAAACTATAACCAATCACAGATGGTATTGCAACAATTAAACCACCTGCTGTAGTAATTAATGCAACGGAAATTCCACCGGCTACAATGGCTGGATCTCCTTTTCCTCCTTTTGCAATTTCATCAAAAGACATGATCATTCCGAGAATTGTTCCGAGCAATCCAATAAGTGTTGCGACACTTGCGATTGTGTTCACAATCGGTAAAAATTCTTCGAAGTATTCTTCAGCAGATTCATCTCCAGTATCAAGTAGCTCATTTCTCATGTCGTGAATTGGACGTTTTTCGACAACAAGAAAATTAAATCTTTTGAGTACTTGCAAAAAGACATACGCAAATATTCCCTTATTCTTGTCACACCATTCGATCAATGGTTCCACCGTTCCATGCTGATGTAATAAATTCTGTAATTGATCTAAGATTGAATTAGCTTTTTTCTCATTTGGAACGGAATAATATCTATATAACCTTTCGATAATAATTCCGAGAGAGATTATAGAGAAAAATAAAAGCGGATACATTATGTACCACCCACCTTTGCTTAAAATATCAACAAGCCAATTATCTGTTAACCAGCTTGTAGTTTCAGTTTCGACTTGGAGCAATATTAATTGTAAGTTCAAATTTGTCCTCCGTAAAAATTTATTGACTTTCTAACCATTCTTTATGTTCTCGAGCGAAAAATACTGCAGCGCGTTCGTTTTCATCGCGGCTTTCGGAATAAAGCTGAATAACTTTATTATACCATTCGATTGCTTCTCTTTTCAAATCAAGCATTTCGTAAGCCGAAGCAATATTCACATGACAGCCAACCGCAATACTCTCAGTGGAATATTTTGTTAAAACTTTTTTTAATTCCTCAATTGCTTTTTCATATTTCCTATCGTCAAAGAACTTCATTGCTTTTTCATATTCAAGGTAAGAATTAATCTGACTAAGATCGTATATCAAATTTTCTACTTCAGCAATTTTTTCATAAGAGGGATATTTATTTTTCAACTCGGTATAATAAAGCGATGCATTTGGATAATCTTTAATATTGTAATAGTAGTCACCGATTGTAAACAAACCATGAGGAGCGTTTTCACTCTTTGGAAATTTTTGAACAAGCGATTTAAATGTTTCTATCATTCTTTCTGGTTGTTTTAGCTCATAATAGCACCATGCTTCATTGTACAATGCCACTGGCGCTAACTCAGACTTTGGATATCTTTTATATAAATTCTGATACTCTCGAATTGCTGATTCGAATTTTTTCAAATTGAACATTGACTCTGAAGCATAGTATTGCATATCAGGCGATTTCGGATCTTGAGGATATGCTGCGATAAACCTTTTCATAGTGTTATACGCGTTATCCCACTCTCCAATTTCATAGTGAGAGTATCCTTTAAATAGCAAGGCATCACGTTTGTTTTCACTTTCTGGATATTGAGCTAAAAACTTATTAAAAATGTCAATCGCCTTTTCATAGTCAGAATTATCATAATTAATAGCAGCCAATTGGAAAAGAACATTTTCAATCTCAGCGGCATTTGGGAATTTCTCAGATGCTTCGAGAAGTAATGAAACACTTTTTGGAAGCTGATTTAATCCTTTGTAACAGTTTGACAAAGTAATGTATGATGAAATTATTGTCGCAGTGTCTAATCCGTTCACTTGAAGTGATTTTTCAGAATAACTGATGCCCTCTTTATAATTACCACTTTCATAATAAATCGATGATAAAACGGAATAATATTTTCCCTTATCAATTTCATTTTCTGTTCTTGAAACTAAATCAAGAAAGATGCTAACTCCTTTTTCAGTTTTACCGCTTTTTGCATAAGATAAAGCTAATTTCTCGTTGGCATTGGAGACGTTCGCATTCATAATTGAGGTAAAAGTCTTGGAGGCAAGGCTTTCTTCTAAATCTTCGATAGCAGCTTCATAATTCTCTAATTGAAAATTTATTATCCCTCGGACATACTTAACTTGAACAGCAAAACTTTCTCTTTCGACGGCAACTTTAGAATCATCTAATATAATATTCAGCTGATTCAACGCAGATTGGTAATCGCTTTTTCCTATGTATAAATCCGCCGTACTGAAATAAATATCATTCAAATAATTGACCGAATCCTTATTCGCGACCGCCTTTTCTAAAACATCTTTTAAGAATTTCTCACCGTCATCAAACTCGGAGCGGGCAACATAGATTTTAGTAACACGATTTACTGCTGCAGGAAAATAGGGAGAATTAAATTTAACCTTGTCGAAATGTGCAAGTGCCTCATCATATCTTTTCAAATCGGCTACTGCCATCAGTATATAATAAGAAACTTCACTCGAATCAATTTTCTCCGGATGTTCTTCAAGAGTTGACTTATAAAGATTTAGGGCAGATTCGATTTCTCCGATTTTATATAATGTAAAACCAAGTTGAACTTTTGCATTTACTATTTCATTGCTCTTAGGAAATTGTTTGATCAAAATCTCAAGAGTCCTCTGTGCTTTAGAATATTCACCTAAAAAATTCAAAGATGAGGCTTGCATCGAGAGAACACCGGGCGTTAAATCGCTGTAAGCATATTTCTGAGTGAATGAATCGGAATGAGCTACAGCCCTTTGAAAATCTTTTGCGTTGTAATAATTCAGAAGCACGCTGAACTTTGCCTTATCGACACTGAAATCAATTGCATCAGCTACCTGTCCAAAACTGTTAATGTAGAAATCGAATTCTCCTGCAGCTTTGGTAAACATCTTTGCGATTTGGTAAGTCTCGGCAATTTTATATTGCATCTTAGCTTGCAGCTTTTTATTAGAAAAATTAGCATCGATTGCATCCCGATAGGCGTCAATAGCTTCATCTATTCCTTTTTCCGCGAGTGAATAATCTGCAATTTTTATCCAAGCAATTTCTTGAAGAGACGGCAAGAGTGTATAGGTCGTTATTATCGATCTATAAGCGTCGATTGACCGAGAAAAATCGCCCTTCTTTCTATAAGCATCGCCGATTTTAATATTAGCTTTTGCAACGAGCTCAAGATCAGTGCTCTCGACTTCTCTTCCTTGCGTTGCTTCGAAAATTCTTCTCTCTTTTTCAGCTTTAAGTTCAACCTTTTCCCAATCTTTTTCTGTGAAGATGGAGGGTCGAAACTTAACAACAAGTTCGCTCCAATGAACCAGTGCTGAATCGTAACTTGCACTTTCAAAATAATTTTGGGCAACCTGATATAATGCACGTGCGTAGTATTCTGTTGTAGGATACTGAGACAAGAGTCTTTCAAATGCTATACTCGAGCTGTCTAGGTTTTCGAGTTCTCGATAAGCCCAACCGATATCATAGAGTGCTTGCTCAGATTTCTTTTCTTTCGGAAAACGCCTTACTAATAATGATGCTTCCTGGATACAAGGATCAAATTTTTCAAGTTTATATAAAATGTCATATATCTGAAATTGTGCAAGTGCTGCTAATTTGTTCTCTTCTTTCTGATTTGCTACTTGGCGGAAGTAGTGAATTGCTGAATCGCCCTTACTTAGTTGTTTAAATGTATTAGCTTTTTGATATGCAGCGGCAATTCGAACGCTGACACGGAACTCATCATTTAAGATAGAGACCTTAACACTGTCTTCTTTGAGAAATGGACTCTCAGTGTAAAGAATTTTATCGTATTGTCTGATGGCATTTACATAGTCGCGCGAAACGAAATAATTCTGGCCTGCAGTGAATGCATTTCGCATCTCTTGAGGTGTCGGAATGAACACACTTAAGACAGCCGCAACTATGACTACTATTGCCTGCCACATAATTAAAATCCAGTAAAGATAGAGAAGTACAAGGTCGACTCCTCTTTTCCTTTTACTCTATCTTCAAATCGTTTAAAATCTCTTGTAGTGAATTTATATCCAAAATCGATCACAATATTATAACCAGCATACTGCGATTTATTGCTAAGAGAGAAAGCAACAGTCCTTCTATTCTCTGTTTCGAAATCATCTTTTAAATTTCTTATTCTATAAGCAGTAACCTCAATTCCCTTCAGAAATGTTATACCTTGCATACCGAAATGGAGTGTTGTATTATCAGTCAACTTATAATCAACCCGTATGATAGGAATTGTTTCTTGAAGATGTTTAGTGATTTGAGTAATAGACTGTCCTTCTTTATTTTCTGTAAACTTAGCTGATTTTTCCGTCCGAATCTTAAACTGCGGAATCACTTTCAAGGCATTATTGAAAAATGAAATTTCATATTCGATCTTGTTTACCATTCCGAAGAAAGAGATGCGTCCATCTACTTGATCATCTAACAGACGAGATTCTGGAAGAAATGCTCGCAATCTTTGACCTTGTGCAAACTGTTTGTTGAATTGGATCTTAATATTATTTTCAATTCTTAAATTCGGAATTTGAGTGAACGTTGTTCCAATATAGAGTGAATTCACCAAGCTGTTTTTGTAATTCAACGGATCTAAAACATAATCCGGAAAAGGATCAGCAGTTGTAATTACTCCCGGGAATTGATAGCTGTCGTTTGAAATATTATCGCGTACACGTTTCAAAACATAGAAAATCCTCAGCGAACCGAATCTTGGGGTAGACGTGAAATATGTAAGCTTAAAGTAATCAACATTGTTAAATCCACCTCTCAGTAATCCTCTTTCTCTCAAAATTCCAAATCCGACATTCAATGAGCTGAGCAGTTCAAGATTCGAAAATACATGATAACCATCGACATCAGGATTATATGGATAATCCGGCAAAATATCATTTTCCTGTTCATCAATTACATCGTTATTGTTCCAATCGTCTCCATAATCAAGTGAAGGCGGATCTGTATAAAAAGTTAAAAAATCCTGAGCAAAATCCGGAATACCATCTGCATTTCTATCATCATCAGGAATTCCGTCGTTATCTCTGTCTTTTCCCGGGAAAATTCCTGTATCTGGTCTTCGGAGAATTGTAGCAAGACTTACCAACTCATTTGTGTTTTGTCTGTAACCGAGTAAGAAAAAGTCACCGACTCTGTTGAGGACATCTCTATTTTTCTGTCGCGCATCAGTTGTAAAAACATTGTAATGATAAAATCCATCTTCCCATCTGTCATTATCATCATTGTCGTCCACCAATGCAAAATAAGCTCCACCCGGGATCAGTGCACCTGAAGTCGAACCGTCATAACCTAAATAATCCGGAAAAATTGGATTTGGAATTAAGTTGTCCGATGGGCTGCTGAAGAAACTATTCTCCATCGTGTAAATGTTTAATGCAGTTATATAATTACCGTCTATTCTATATCGTTCACCGCCTAAAGTTAATCTGCCTATCTTTTTCTTTGCACGAAGATACCATGCTTGGCCGGTTTTAGTAAATTCCTCACCAGATTTTTTTGTAAATCTTTGATCACGAATAATTGGATATTTGAAATGCTCGCTGCTCTGATTGAATTCACCTTCAATTTCAAATCCCTCCCAGTTGAATGAAAAATTAATCCCATAAACTTCCATTCCGGTGGCTAAACCATATGAGAAACTAACAATTTGTTTGTTCGAGGCATCCTTTACATTTCCATCTGCTCTTCGGATTGTTCTGAATGGAACCGGAGTCGCATAAATATCAGGATCGGAGTGTGAAATAAAACGTGCGTCGCCGGTATATTCATCTAAACGATTTATCCAATCATGAGCAATGTCTATTCGATAATCATTTGCCAGAATCATCTGGAAAGAAACGCTTGTTGCACCTTCAGGGATTACATAAGCATATGTTATGTTTCTTCCATCAACACTTGAGATCTGCGTTGGGTATGAAGGAGAAACTCTAGAATATCGATCTCGATAATTGATATATCTCGTGAAACTTGTAGTATCAGCACCAGCAAAGAAGTCTTTATTATTTATCCAAAAATCTGTAAAGGTCCAATATTGAATTGGATCGTTTATTGTAGTTGCACCTTGACGTGGAACCGAACCATGGATATTTACTGCTGGTCTTACAATTCCATTAATGAGAATTACTGGAGCTTGATAAACAATTGGTCCAGAGTTATCACCAGGGCTGTCATCACTTACGCGAACAAAAATTACTCTCGGAATTGCATTTGATACCACACCTTTCAAACTTGATTCTTCACTATCCAAGCTTGCCCGTCTTTGATGCTGATTCAAGTAAGTTAATCCAACCGTTAGAACGTCGCCTATGTCGGTTTCAAAGTGTCCGCCGATGAGATATTGAGTCCAATCACGAATTCTTCTCACACCATCGGCATAAAATCCTTGATCGAATCTGAACCTGATTGGATCAGAAATTCTTGAAACAAGTAAAGTTCCACGGTGCTTTGCAGAAGAACCATCCCATCTTATACCATTGAATCGTGCTTTATTCAATGTGAGATTTGTAAACTTTGTTCGAATCGCATCACCTACCATAAGACGCGTATTGAATCCGCCATAACTATCATTGCCGATAACAATATTGCTAAAATAGTTTTCATAGTATCTGGATTTTAGGAAGTTGCTCTGACCGCCTGGCAATGCGAAATCTACTGCCTGTTTCTGCGATTCATTGAACTCGATCACAGTGTAACCTTCTATGAGAAAATTTCCAAAATTGTCAAAGAATTTTTTCTTTTCAATTTTTGAGCTGTAGTTCTCGTAGTTCCTGCCCGAAAGATTTATGTATTTATCTTCGGACTTGCCAAGATTCGAAACGAATTGTCCTAAAGATATCTGTACTGAAATTGCCGATAAAAATAATATGCTGAATAAAATTTTCAACTTAACCTCCGAAATGGATTTCTGAGTTGAATCAGATGTTTTAAAAATTAAATTTTTCTTTGAGTGAGATATTTTTTTTGGGGAATCTTTCATCCTAAAATTGATATCCGATAGATAATTTATGACTTCCGCCAATCGATTTAATTTCTAATTGATGATCATAAGCATAATCAAATTTAAATTTCTCTACGAAGAGACCGAATCCACCGTTCAACGAACTCTGTTTTGAGTCAATCTTATTAACTACACCATTCAATCCCCCGCGAACATAAAAACCAGATTCAACCCCAAGCACACGAACTTTCATTGCAAGAAATTCTGCACCTAATCTTAAATAATAAGCGTCACCTTCTTTTATTCCATCTATACCTATTAAATAGTCGTAACCAGGAGAAAAATACGAAATACCTGCAGCGAGTTTCATTGGGAGAGCAGCATCTTTTGAACCGTTTTTTGCTATGCTTGGTTGAGTGATATCTTGAACAGCAGCACCAAATCTGAGATTCCCTTGTCCAAGAAAATTCTCCAAGGTATAATATGCACCAGCATCAAAGCTTAATCCGAAAAACGAAAGGGGTGCCTCTCCGGGCGCTGCGGCTGCACTCCATCTCAATAATTTTACACTTCCGCCAATTCCAAATGAGCCAACCATATTTCGTGCGTAACTCAAGATTAATGTATTCTCCTGCCAGTGATTCGTTTTTAAAAACGTAATTCCCGCACCAAAATTTCCAATCGGTTCGAAAGGAAGAACGCCTGAAGCAGTTAGATAATAAATACTTTCATCTTCAAGACCGGGAAATAAATTCGTGTAAGTGGAATTTATTTCGATTCTTTTTAAATGAGCCAAACCGGCGGGATTATAAAAGACCGAATATGGTGCATCACCAATACCGTAGTACACTCCGCCAATACCGATCACCCTGCTGTGCACACCAAGATTATCAAAACCACCGGCTTGGACAAGACTGAAACAACTAAAAATTAAACAAACTAAAATTTTCTTCACAGTTACCTCTGCCTTCTAATAAACTACTGTGATTGTTTTGGCAGATTGCTCTCCGCCATTATCTGAATCAATTACAATTTGAGCAATGTAAACTCCTGGACGAACTACTTTTCCATTATCGTCCTTGCCATCCCAATCGATTGCATTTTGAGCCACAAATGCAGCAGCACGAGCATCGCTGTCATACAAATTTTTAATTAATCTTCCCGTCAAATCAAATATTTTAATATTCAACTTTCTTAGTTGATTGCCGATCAAAACTCTTGGCTCAGCAATGTTTGCAAGGAAAAATGTCAACTGTGTTTTATCATTTATTCCATCACCGTTGGGAGTGAAGGGATTAGGAGCAATTCGATAATCAATTAATAATTTTTTTGGAACATCTGTTGTTAGAACACTCCAAGCTTCAATTCCGCTGGATTTTTTTGTATCGACTCGCTGAGGATTGCCTGGTGCATCTTTGCTAATCAATGTCGAGCTAAATCTATTCACTCCCAAGAATGGAGTGCATTTAATTTTAGCTTCAAGTGTCGATGTTGATGTTATCGGACTAGACAATGCAATGATAATTCTATCTGAAAAAGTATTCACAGAGTAAGAAACTTTAACTCCATTAATCGTTACGTCATTCAATATACTCGGCGTTGGAGTTCCGATGACAATTGTGTCAATCGAATAATCTGTTGACCCCTTATTGATTACAATTTTGTATGTAAAAATATTCTCAGTCAGAATTGTTGAATACTGCGGAGTAATGCTCGCATCAGTCGATTGAGCAACAAGTTTTGTATCGTAGTGAATAGATATGTCTTCAACTTTTGGAGTGAACAAGGTTTGAGTTCCCAATCTGATTTGGTATTGTACATACCTTCTTGGCTCAAAGACCGGGAGTAGAGTCCCAGACACAGTTGCTGAATCTTCTCTCCAATCACTCCAATTAGTATCTACTTTTGCGGTATGTCCTGTCCGGAGTCTAACAGATATTTGTGTGTCTTCCGGTTTTTCAGCGTTCCATGTTACTTTCGAAAAATTTACAGGCTGCCCAAGATCGCGCACTGTTGAGGTATAAAATCCCTCAGGCAAATACCCTTTCCCGAAAACCTGAATTTCTGAAATGACTGTGCTTTGTACTTGATCAAGAACATCAACAGTTATTTTCAGAAATCTAATATCAACAACTTTTTCGAAGAAATCATCTGTTATTCCAAATGTATTTTCCGGAACCTGTACCAATTTTTCCATCGCAAGAGTGTCAAGTCCACCGTAAATAGTGTATGCTCTTACCCGTAAGTGGGTTGGAAGATTTGTCGGTCCGTTTGGATAAAATCCTAATTGCCACATTTTTACACGATTAACAGACCGAATCGCCTGCAAATCGATCATAATGTATGTTCCTTCGCCGCCTGGTCCGGCATTCAATGATAGAATCTGAACAAAAGATGGCGAGAAGAATGATCCATCTAATAACCTGTTTGCATTTCTGGAGGCTGTATCAACCGGTAAATTTCTGCTTCTAAAAACAATATATGCAGATTTATTTCTTGCAAGATTCTCATTTTCGCCAGTTTGCAGAAGTAATTTTCCGGGTTCAGATTTCCAGTCTGCACTTGTTGTCAGAGATGAATCTACAAGATTATCATTTACGAATGTAGTGTCCGTAAGTGTGAATTGAGCAAAAGCAATTTGAATCGGAAGTAGAAAAAGAAGGAAAAGTATTTTTGAAGCTCTCATAATCAGTTTCACTCGAATGCTTTAGTGTTAATTAAAATAATTGTACAAAATTAAAAAAAATATGAAGATTCGAAAAGGATTTTTTTGGAGTGAATTGGAATTAGATTCGCTGTTAGTTTAGTCAAGATTACTTAGATGTTGTCACCGACCCGCCACTACAATTATATGTCGTGGCAGGCCGGTCGGTGACAACAAATAATTTGAGTTATTTCCCGATAGGGATTTCAGCTTCTCTGACTACAAATCATGCCTTAACATTAACCTATGTTCGATTGGATTAGATTTCACTAAATGACTTATTGTTGCATAATAATTCATTGACTGATAGTCGTAAAATTCATTTCTGTAAATAAATGTGTATGCAAATAAAATGTCACTTATTCTTGCATTAAAACCTGCTGTGAGATTGAAGGTTCTGGAACTCCCTAAATTAAAAGCTAATCTTCCGGAATCTTTAACTTTATCTTCTTGCTCTGTAGTGTATTCGGTACCAAGGTGCAAATCTAAAATATCTGTTGCAGATATTTTAATCCCCAATCTATATCTCCATGCTGAATATACTGCTGATGTCACCGAACGGTTGGTAACGGCAATCAACTATCTAAAAAAGATTCTTATCTGAATTTTTCTCTGCGAACTCTTTGGTGAATTAGCTAATCAATCAGCAGCTTCCCTTGGTCCATAATTGCAGCACCATCAACAAAAACATTCGGCTTTTTCACTAAACCGTCAAGATGACTTGACACAGTGATATTACCCCCCATCGAAACATTATTTCCGAAAGCGATGTGAATTGTTCCCATTACTTTTTCATCTTCAAGAATTTGTCCAATTATCTTTGCTTTATAGTTTGTCCCAATGCCAAACTCAGCTACAGCACGAGCATCACGCCCAGCTTTATCCAGCATTTTCACTAGTTTCTTTGCTTCGGTTCCGCCGGTAATTTTTTCCGCATAACCATTGATGACTTCAATTATAATTGGCTTCTTCAATAAACCGATTCCAGCCATCGATCCATCGATAATAACCTTTCCATTACTTTTATCTTCCCATGGTGCGAGATATACTTCTCCAGAAGGAAGATTGCCGCTATCTCCTTTATTCTTCAGTACACCGGTACTTGGAATAACTTTTCTCCCTTTCATCGGCATGATGATGTCTGTTCCAAGTTTGCTTGTAACCCGTATCTCTGAAGCATCTCTCAAAATCTCTGTCAGCAGATTTGTCATTTTTACAATTCGATCATAATCAGCACTTAGGCATCTGACCATTGTTTGTTTTGAAATTCCCGGCATAGTTCCCACTCTCACACCAAGTTTCACTGCCTCGCGCCGTGCATTTGTATGGGTGAGAGATTTTGCAGTTGGACAAATCACAACATCAAACTGCTTCATCATTTCTGCAATCGGTGGTGGCGGTTCTTGGCCATTTATTTCACGGGATTTCATTTCAACGTATACAGCTTCCTTGCATAATTTTTTTCCAACTTCGAAAAGTGCTGTACCAATTTCTTTCTTCACTTCATCAGAAATTATAAGAAGAGATTCATCTTTCTTAAGTCCCATGCAATCTGCAAGCGCAATTTTGGAAGAGTTTAATAATTTCTTATCCATATTATCCTCGCTGGTTTATTTCATTTTTTTATTTTCAAGTCCGTGACCTTGCGGACCAAGTTCAGTTCTTCTCAACATATAAGCAAAGAACAATCCGAAGAATCCAAGCGTTGAGAAGATCCACAATCCAAGGTTGTAACCATCAGGATTTGAAGCACTCGCACCAGCAAAATCATTTGCTGAACCAATCAGCCAATTCATTCCTGCAAGACCAATTTGCTGAATGAGTGTCATCAATGCATAAGCAGTCCCCAAACGATTTTCTTTAACGATGTATGCGACAGAGGGCCACATCACTGCTGGAATGAGTGAGAAAGCGATTCCCATCATCGCAATTGGAATGTATAGCGTGATATCAGTATATGCCATCATCAAATAAACTGGAAGAAGCATTATTGAACCAAATGTCATGAGTAAAGCTCGTTTTCCGATTTTATCAGCGAGCAATCCGAAAAGCGGTGTGGCTATCATTGCAGAAAATGGAAGAACAGAATTCAAAAAGCCGCCCATCTCACGAGTTGTTCCATGTGCTTCAATGAAAAATTTAATTGCAAAACTTCTGAAAGGAAAAATTGCAGAATAAAATGTTATACAAAGTGCAACAATGTACCAGAACGATTTGTTGAACTTGAACATGTTTTTGAAATCGAGCTTATCGACTTCACCCTTCTCACCAAGAATATATTTTTTTTCTGCAGTCCGTTCCAGTAAGAAATATCCAACCGCTCCAATAACGCAAGTGATCGAAATGATTATCGCAAGAAATAAAGGATCCTGCCAATTAAAATATGAACCAGACGCCCAAGTCGGAGAATTATCAGCAGCAAACGAACCAAGTCGTGCAATCGTTAAATTCAATCCAAACGCAAAACTCAATTCCTTGCCTTTGAACCATTTTGCTAGTGCAGTTGTAACTGCAACAATTAATGGTTCGGCACCTAATCCAAGAATCAGTCTACCAACAATCATAACATTAAAGTCTGATGAAACTGCAGTAATCACAGCAGCAACGAAACAGAGAATTCCAAAAACAAGAGTTGAAAGTTTTGTCCCAAATCTATCGATTAAATAACCGCCTATTAAAAGTACGACTATCGCAGCAATACTGTAGCTTGTATAAAGAAGCCCGATATTCTCGTCAGAAAAACTTAATTGCGATTTTAGTAAATCAGCAATCGGTGCTATGCTGTCATAAATATAATAATTGCCGAACATTGCTAAACTGATGAATACAAGTACTGTCCATCGATAAAATGCTGGAGGTGAGGTTTTTAGTTCCATTTAATTCGTACCTTTCAGAACTAGGAAATATTTACTGCTGCACTTTTCATGCAGCAGTATTAACTAAATTTATTTAGACGGAATATTTTGAAGAACCTTCGACAGCAAATTATAAAATGGTTCGACTGTTGAGATTTTTAATTTCTCATCCGGTGAATGAACATCATTCATCGTCGGCCCGAAAGATATCATATCCAATCCTGGATATTTCTCACCAAGTATTCCGCACTCTAATCCCGCATGAATTGCCTTGATCTCGGCATCTGTTCCGTAAAGATCTTTGTATGAACTCTTAAATACTTTCAAGATTTCTGAATCGACATTCGGCTTCCAGCCCGGATATCCATCTCCCATTTTAACTTCTGCACCTGCTAAGTCAAAAACTGCGGAAACGACATCTGCAATGTCTTCAATCTCAGTTTGAACTGAACTTCGCTGACTTGTAACGATTTTAACTTCATTGTTTTCAGTCTGAACAACTGCAAGATTTGTAGAAGTCTCTACTAAACCTGGAATATCGGGACTCATTTTAATCACACCGTGCGGGACAGCGTGGAGTGAATTCAGGAGATTCGTCTGCGTTTTTGTATCCATGACATATTCAGGATTCGTTACGGAATCAGCCGAGACACTTAAATTTGGCTCAACTGTCGCATTTTCTGATTTAACAATTGAATTAAATTCATCAACGTATTTTAGAAATTGATCTTTATTTTTATTTTCGATTGTAACAATTGCAAAAGCTTCACGCGGAATTGCATTGTGCTTATTTCCACCTTCGATTTTGCTAAGTCTTAAATTGAATTTCTTCGACGCTTGTCTAAGCAAACGAGTAATAATTTTTATTGCATTCCCCCTGCCAGTGTGAATTTCCAGACCGGAATGCCCGCCTTGCAATCCAGCAACTTTAACTTCGAAGCTTGAAGAATCAGCGGGTACGCTTTCTTTTTTGAAAGTGAATTTCGGTTGAGTATTTTTACCGCCGGAACATCCGATGAAGAAAGCACCGAGTTCTTCTGAATCCATGTTGATCAGAATTTCGCCCTTCAAAATTCCAGGTTCAAGATTAGAAGCACCTGTCAGTCCAGTTTCCTCATCGAGAGTGAACAAACATTCAATTGGACCATGTTTAAGTGAAGAATCTTCCAATACTGCCAATGCTGCGGCTACACCGATTCCATTATCTGCACCGAGTGTAGTCCCTTTTGCTTTTACCCAATCGCCATCTACATAAGGTTTTATTCCTTCATTGTCAAAGTCATGCTCGATGTCTCTATTTTTTTCACAGACCATATCGAGATGCCCTTGCAAAATCACTGGTTTCAAATTTTCTTTTCCAACTGTTGCTGTTTTTTTAATGATCACATTTCCAAATTTATCTTTAATCACTTCCAAATTTTTTGATTTAGCGAAATTAACTACATACTCAACGGCTTTCTCTTCTTTTTTTGAAGGGCGGGGGCAATTACATAATTCTTCAAAATGTTTCCATACCAATTCCGGTTTTAGTGAGCCAAGTACATTTCTCATCTAACTTCTCCTTTATTTAAATTTTATCATTTTATGTGAGTGAAGCAGCGATAGAAATCTAGTGGTTCTTTCATGAACTGGCTGAATTCTATCGCCAAACTTTTCAATCAGTTTTTGACTGATTTCGTCAACATTTCTATAGCCATCAATTAATAACCACACTGCTGAACCAAATTCATCCAGTTTTGCTTTAATGTATGGCGATTTTAATCGCGGCATGATGTTTTCAACCATGAATCTACTTTTGAATTTAGGTATTAGAATATTTATAAATCCACCATCAAGAAATTCATGTTCGTACTCTTTGATGGGAGTTAAATCTAAGAAATTCACATATTCTTTATTTTTTTTCCAGAATAAATTCATCTTACTGCTATAAAATTTTCGAGAAATAAATTTGAAGACGGAAATTCTCGCTTCCGTCTTCAGAACTAATAGTTTTACATAACCGCAGAGGGCGGCGCAGGTTCATCTGCTCTGCCTGCATTCTTTATCGGAATTCTAATCAATATCCAAGCAATGAATGCGAATACAAACAGACTGACAATGAATGATGGTGTATCGAATATAGAGAATAATCCCACTTCAAAGAAAGCAAATCCTGCAAATACAAGGCCTATCAAGGCTTCACCGGCGATTAAACCAGCCGCAAGTAAAACACCTGTATTTTCTACTCGTGCTTTTTGTGCCTCGTTGTGTTTTCGCTTTTCATTGAATTTCTCGACTGTACCTTTTATTAATCCACCTATAAAAATAGCAAAGGTTGTTTCAAGGGGTAAATACATACCAACAGAAACCAGCATTGGACTTTTAACTTGCATTAACACAAATCCAAATCCCATAATCATACCAACGATAATCAATGGCCAAGCCATTTCACCGCCGACAATACCTTGCGAAAGCAGCGCCATAAGACTTGCTTGGGGTGCTGGAAGAGCTTTGCCTCCGAATCCAGTTCCGCCAGATTTAATATCACCTTCGTGCAAAATTACTAATGGAAGGAACATAACTACCGCAGCAAGCACCACACCGATAATATCGCCAACCTGCATCTTCCATGGAGTGCCGCCAAGAATGTGCCCGACTTTTAAGTCCTGCAGCATTTCACCTGCAACCGCCGCAGCTACGCAAACAACCGCCGCAACTCCAAGAACAGCCGCAACACCAGTAGAACCGGTCATTCCAAGCGCAACCATTAACAATGCAGCAACTAAAAGAGTAGATAAAGTCAAACCGCTAATTGGATTGTTACTCGAACCAATAATTCCCACTAAATAACCCGAAACTGCCGCAAAGAAAAATCCTGCAATCACCATTACGAGTGTAGCAACCAAAGCTGCCACTACATCTTGAGCGAAATAGTTGTAAATGAAAAACGTTGCAACTGAAGCACCAAGAATTCCGATCGTCACCCATTTGAAACTAATATCTTGTTCAGTTCTGATGGCAACATGTTCGCCGGTTGCAGCTTTCTTTACGTCACCGATTGATCTTTTAATTCCTGTTATTAAGCTTTTACGCATTCTGAAAAGTGTAAAACCTGCACCAGTTAACATCCCGCCGATGGCTATTGGACGGACAATAAATCTCCAAACGTTGTTTGCCATTCCTATCCAACTCTCTTCAGTTGCACCGGATGATTCCGGGAACAAGCTCGGTCCAAGAAAATAAGTAATTATTGGTACGAATAATCCCCAAGCTAAAAGTCCACCGCTAAAGTTTAGTGATGCTAATTTCGGTCCAATAATATAACCGACTCCGATGTATGCAGGGCTAACCCCTGGCGAGCTTAATAACATACCACTTTGAGCATTAACTGTACCGGTAGCTTTCAAACTAATTGTCGCTTTAGAAAATGAAACGAATTTTTCCCAGCTTGTAGCAAAGAATTTTAATTGTCCAAGAGTTTGAATTAAAGCACCAATTCCCATAGCTCCGAACAAGAATTTTGCTCCTGTTCCACCTGCACGACCTGCTTTATGAATTTCACCAGCCGCAACAGATTCTGGAAATGGCAATTCGATATCTTCGACCATTACTCTTCTAAGTAATGCAACGAACATAATGCCGAGTACACCGCCAGCGATCATGATGGCAGATGATTCAAGATAATGTCCGGTAGTTGCAAACTCTGGCCATATACCAGCAATGAAAAATGCAGGAAGCGTGAAGATTGCACCAGCAGCTACTGATTCCCCTATTGAACCTACTGTTCTGGCAAAATTCTCTTCGAGGATGCTTCCCTTCATGATTTTTAAGAGCGCCATTCCGATGACCGCAGCCGGATAAGTTGCGGCGATTGTCATACCTGCTTTTAAGCCAAGATAGGCATTGGCTGCACCGAGAACCACACACATTATCAAACCAATGATAAGTGCACGCACAGTAAATTCAGCCATGCTTGTTTCTGGCGAGACGAATGGAACAAATTTCTTTTGTTCAGACATATTCTCTCCTTTGATTCGTTGATTTAGTTATTAATTGAAATGATTGATTGACAAATCTATTTGAGATGAAAATTAAAGGATTTAATAACAAAGACTTTTATCTTCTCCGAATTATTTAATAAATTTTGCCAAATATATAAATCAAAAGACTGGAGTTCAAGCAACAAGTAATTTTTTTAACATAAATATTTGATCATTACTGTCCAAATATAAGTCAAATAAATTCAATCGGTAGAACAATATTAGATTTTGGATTCGCAGTCAACATCATTCATAAGCTGTAAAATAGAGCTTTTTATAAAATTGATATACATAAAATCTGTAGAAAAATGCTGCATAATAAATATCTCTCTTACCTTAGTGACACAAACAAAGAGAAATCATTTTCACCCTTATTAGCTTATTGTTCCAACATAAGGTAATAAGGTCGTAGTCACTATGGTAATTGTGGTTACTAAGGTCGAGAAAATATCCGTCAACGGATGGATACATCAAGAAAACCGGAATTTGCAATCGCCTGCGAGGGAAGGTTATGTTATGAGAGTTAATTTTCAAGTTCAAATCGATTACGATTATTTTTCCTTATAACACTTTATTTACTATATAGTTACAGGTTTTTATTTGATCGTATCTTGGACAGTAGTGATATTCGATGTGTATGAAAGCAAGCATTTAGGAGTTGTTTATATTCTAACGTTTAGTAATCGCAATATCGAAATACAAAACTCCGCTTCACAATTTGAATTTCATTTTATAGAGTAGTAGCAGAAGCTGACGCTACACAGAACTATGAAACTTTTACACTTCCTGATATGTTACCGCTAAAGAATAATCAAATTAATCCTGACTGTCATCTAAAACAGATGGTTAAATTATTAATTAATTGTTATTTTTGTCTAAAGCAGTTGAGGATGGTGTATTATGTATTTTAATTGTCCATCAAGAGAAGCGAACTTGAGGAGAAAATATTTTAAGAGTACAGTTGTTTTACTCATGACTGCGTTATTGTTTACTTCTTCGGTTCTTGGGCAATCCGAATATGAATTTTTATTTGATACTCTCACGTTTGAAAGTTCGACAAATCAAAAAGAAATAGTAGATAAACTACTTACGATATTATCTGACTTAGAACCATCTATTGCTGAAAAACAAACTGAAAGATTGCTAAAATTAACCGTAAAGTTTAGTGACCTATATTGTTATAACATTGTACTCTTATTTTCAACAAGATTTGGTACTATTGATGAAAGAAAGAATAAATTACGTGCTTCAATAAATCTTGCCGATGATCGAGATGATTTAAATCTTAAAGCAAAAGCATTTATCAGCTTGAGCGAGATATACCAAGAAGAGGTGAGATATGATTCGGTTATCGTCATGATTTTAAAAGCTCGAGATATTTTTAGGAATACAAAAAATCTAGATGAGGAAGTAACTCTGCTACAAAAATTGGGAGATATCTATTTCGTAGCAAGTTTGTTTGACAAGGCGGAATATTATTATAATGAAGTTCTAAAATTAAAGGGCGATCCAAGTCAGTGGTTTTTATGGCGAAAATTTGTAATCACGAATAATTTCGGGCTGATTGAAAGAGAAAGAAAAAACTACGATAAAGCAATTTATTACTTTAAAAAAGCACTCGACGAAATGCTATCAGATAAAAAATTTATCATGTCTTATTCAGACACATCGAGATTAATATATTCGCACACAAACTTAGCTCGATTCTACCTAAGTAAAAAAGCTTATTATAATACTTGGGTGCATATTAATACGGCTCACAAATTAGAATCAAATTACAACGATCCGTCATCTCTAGTGCAAATATTTTTAATCAAAGGTATGTTTTACTTTCATAAATCGATACACGATTCTTCGATTTATTTTTTGAAAAAAGCTGAGAGTTTGATTGAAAGCCCAAGCGTATTTCAACTCTCGACAACAATCAATAAATATTTAGCTGATAATTACGCCGCACTGAAAGATTATAAAAGTGCTTGGATTGCGAGCGATAAAGTAATGGTCAACTATGATTCAATATTGAAGCGGCGAAAAACATTTGAGGCAATAAAATTAATCACCGAAGATCAAATTGCACAATCGGAATCGAAAATAAAATCTTTTGAAATCAGACAGAATGTTTATTTAGGAATTATTTTGCTTGTTTTGCTTTCTATGATTTTGACTTTATTGCTCTATCTCAGACTTAACGGAGCTCATAAATTATTGATAAGAAAAAACCTTGAATTATTGCAGGCAGAGAATAAATCATTAAAAATAAAATCGCAGCTAGATAAACAAGTTAAAGAGTCGAAAAATCAAACTATGATTAATAGTTCAAAGAATCATAATCACTTAACCAGCGAATATAATCAGGAACCGCTTGATCCTGTGATGCTTCAGCAAATAGACTCACATTTGGAAGAAGTCATGTATAAAAAGCAATTATTCTTGGATGCAAATCTAAATTTAGACACTCTTGCACAATTACTCGGAACAAACAGAAATTATCTTTCTAAAGTAATAAATCAGGTTCATGGTGTGCACTTTAATACTTACCTGAATAATTTAAGGATCAGAAGAGCAATACATATCCTTTCAAACCGACAAAATACTGAAGTCTTCAACCTCGAAGGAATAGCAAGGGAAGTAGGCTTTACAAACAGAATAACATTTCTCTCAGCATTTAAAAAATATACTGGTGTTACCCCATCATATTTTATTAAAAACCTGCCCGACGCATAAATTCCAAAATAGACATATAAAAACGAGTAATGTTGAAATGAATTCATATTCAATACACTTTGTGATAGTTATGTTTGATTGAGATAGTTGACTCAATTCTCACGGAAAATGTCTGTGGAATTTAAAATCCGAAGGATCCTTTGGACAAAGCTTGCGTAACTTCAGAATCTTAGTACCAAGCATCGATCTCCAAATAAAGTAACCTTATTTAATTCTGTCGTTAAAGCTGATTGGAATAGGGTAATATTTTTGAATTTCAGAAAGTTATTAAGGTTTGAAAATCTTAAGAAGGTCTGAAGTCTGAATATTTATTTTTAGTATCTACCGCATATAAAGCTGTAAATTTTAGGGTAAAGATTTTATTACTGTTATAGTCGAAAATACAATAAATGCTATACTGTGAAGTGATAACCGAAAAGTTTTTCTTAATTTCAGCTCATGAAAAATTCATGATTAGTTTTTATACTCCGACTAAATTCAATATAGCCTGCATCTGAAATATTAACTTGGGAAGTACAAGTTTAGTAAACTTAGTAGAGTTAAAATGTATCTTAAAATTTTCAGAACGAAATGAACTTTCTTAGAAAATGGACATAAAATTCGACTGTTTGAATTTCAGATACAAGAATTGACTTTGAAATTAGTCTGATATAAATTTACGAAAAATCTGAATCGTCTAATTTATTTTTGTAATGGAGATTTCGTTGAGTCGAAAATTTAATGAAGTAATTTTTATTTTTTTTCTCCAATGTTCCTTATGTACATTAAGTATTGCTCAGTCAGAGTTCGATAGCTTATTAAGCGAGTTTCAAACAGTAAAGTCCTCAAAACAAATTCAATTATTGGATAAAATTTTTATCTCTATTACGAAAATGGATTCTTCAATTGGCAGGGAACGAACTGAAAGATTATTAAGAATAACAAATAAATTTGGTAGCCGGAATTTTTATAATAATGTACTTTTATTCTACTCTCGATTTGGTGCATTTACAGAAAGAAAAAAAATTGTATATGGTTTGTATTCCACTGCTTCCGAAGATCGAGATGAATTACTTATGGCTCGATCTTTATTCGTCTTAAGCGAAATTTTTCATCAAGAGTTTCGATACGATTCGTCCGTTCATTATCTTTTTAAGGCAAGAGACCTTTTCAAAAAAATTAACCTCGAGTTTGAAACAGTTCCGCTGCTTCATATGCTTGGTGACCTTTATTTCCATGCACGGCTCTTTGATAATGCAGAAAAATATTATAAAGAAGCAATTAGAATTAAGGGTAATCTATCGGACTGGTATTCTTGGCGTTATTATGTCATTCTTAATAATATGGCTTTTATACATAAGCATAGAAATAGTTTTGATTCATCAATTGCATGGTTTAATTTTTCAATAAATGAATTATTATCAAATCAGGAATCGGGAGTGTATATCATAGATACTACACGGATTATTTATGCATATATTCAGCTTGCTGATTTGTATATTTTAAAAAAAGACTACAAAACAGCACTGTACTATTATTATAAGGGTATCTCTGCTAACTTATCTGTTGGGAGCGTTGATATGATGACAAATCTTTACATTCTGAAGGGAAAGATTTTTTATAATGAGGGATTATATGATTCATCATTGACTTATCTGCGGAAAGCTGAGCGATTAAATTCCCAAAATATTCCCCTGAATATCGCACGAATTTTATATGACTTTTATTCTCAAGTGTATACTGCAAAAGGGGATTATAAAAATGCTCTAATGACATATAAGAAATATTCTTTGCTAGTTGATTCTACAAATAAGCAGCAGAACATCTTTGCTGGTATTCAATTAATTACAGATGATTACTTTGAAAGTGCAGAATCGAAAATAAAAACTTATGAAATTCGGTAAAGCATTCTTCTAAGTATAATTACTATTGTCATTTTGTCGGTGATTTTAATCTTAATAATACATCTTAAACTTAAGAATGCTTATAAGCTGTTGATTAATAAAAATATTGAATTAATGCATTCTGAGAACAAAACATTCAAGCTAAAGTCATTTATCAAAAATCAAGCTAAAGAATTCTCAGCTGAATCTATTCCATATAACTTTGAAGAGTTCCATCTGGATCGATATATACAAGATGAAGAAATACCTGACTCTGCGCAGATGAGTGCAATAGTTGCACACCTCGAAGAGGTGATTCAGAAGAAGCAATTATTCTTGGATCCAAATCTTAGCTTAGATGGTCTCGCTAAAGTTTTAAATACAAATAGAAATTATCTTTCAAAAGTAATAAACCAATTCTATGGGGTCCATTTTAATACTTATATTAATAACCTAAGAATTAAAAAATCGCTGTTGATTTTGTCTCAAAAACACGAAGTAGATATCTACAACCTTGCTGGTATAGCGAATACTGTAGGCTTCAGCAATAGAACAACATTCATCTCCGCATTTAAAAAGTATACTGGCGTGACTCCTTCCTTTTTTTTAAAAAATCTTAACAGACAAACTTAATTATCATCTATATACTAAATAATTGGATTCGATATTAAAAAGAAGAACCCAACTAGTGGGCACCAGTTGGGTTCCATTACGAGATGGCAATGTGAAAAGTGAGAACTTATTTAATTATTGACATCTTCTTCGTTTGGGTGAAATTACCAGCAGTTATTCGATAGATGTAATTACCACTCGGCAGTTTCGATGCATTGAAATCATATTCATACCATCCTGCCTTAAGTAAATCATTATTAATCAACTTATCGACCTGCTCTCCAAGAATATTGTAAATGGTCAATGTAACATTACTTTCTTGCGGTAATCCAAACCTGAGCTTAGTAGATGGATTAAATGGATTCGGATAATTCTGAGCTAAGCTATATTCGGTTGGGATTGACCCATCAATAAAACCGGTTGTTCTTCTCAATACGAACTTCAAGTACCAAGTTTGATTCGATTGTGTTGAATCCAATCCATACACATTAAATGCCCAAACTGCCCACTGACCAATACACGAATCAATCGAGCCAAGAAGCATGGTCGAATCCCAAATATTATACAACTGTCCTTCTGTTAATGTTAAGAGTGTATCGGTGCCATTACTATTCGACAGTATATCAAAATACCATGGATTAATGTACGGGACACCATATCTCCATCTGTATTTTGTAGCATATGTGGATTTCCTCCACTTGAATGTAATCGGAGTTCCATCACCTTGACGTACTACAATTCGATGGTGTTCAAGTGGATTCGATAGGTCAAATACAGTTGGAATTGGTCCGAGAGTTCTGAATGATCTAATAGAAGAAAAGGTCCCTGTACCAGCGATGTTTTTAGCATTTACTCTCCAGAAGTACTTGGTATCATAGCTTGGTAGTGTTACTTGACGTGAGTTCGTTGTTAGAGTTGTATCATCCAAGAACACAGAAACAACTGTGAATAATGAATCTGTTGCAACCTGCAAACGATATTTCACCGCATAAGGAACTTCTGCCCAGGTCAATGTTATAGTCATTGGCTGTCGTACTGCATTGTTTGCCGGTGTACCTAAGCTTGGGGTCACTGGTATTGGAACTATAGTTGTAAATACACTAATAGTAGAATATGCACCTGTTCCAGCAACGTTTTTCGCTCTTACACGCCAATAATATGTTTTATCATTTGCAAGTGGCCCAACTTGTTTCGATGTTGTTGTAATTGTAGAATCATCGAATACAGTTGTACCGAATGTGTTACTTGTCGAAACTTGCAACCGATAAGTTTCTGCATATGGAACTGGCTGCCAGCTTATGTTCAGTGTGATTGGTTGATTGATTGCACCTGATGTTGGTGTAACAGTCCCAGTTGGAACTACTGGGAATGGAACTATCGTTCTGTATGTCCAAGTTGGTGACCAAACGCTTGTTCCACAGCAGCTCTTCGCGTTAACTCTCCAGTAATATCTTGTGAAATTACTTAAAGGTCCGACGTCATGGTTTGTTGCTGTAAGAGTAGAATCATTAAATACTAGATTGTTAAAGTTTGAATCTGTTGCGACTTGTAATCTATATGTAAGTGCATTAGGTGCGGGATTCCAGCTCAGATTCAGTGTTATTGGTCTATCTACCGAATTATTTTCAGGTAAAATTAATATCGGCTGCGGTGGTACCGTTGGAAGAGTTGTGAAGTTCCATGTTGTTGACCATAAACTCCTAGCTCCCGCTCTCAGAGCACGTACCCGCCAATAATACTTTGTTCCTAAATTTAAAGGTCCAACTTGTTTGCAGAAACCACCAACAGTTGCATCGTCAAGAACAATTATCGTAAAGTTCTCATCAACGGCAAGTTGAATCTGATACAACTCCGCTCCTGGCACTTCTTGCCAGCTTAGGTTTTGATTAACCTCCATATAAATGGAATTATTTGCTGGCGAAAGTAGTGTTGGTGGAGGAATAATGTATACTGCTAAATTTTTATCCCCAGAAATAGTTACCGTAGGATCTCCTGCAAGTCCACCATACTCGATCAAATATCCTAAAATGTTGGGATTATCGATAGCAAAATCATTCCATAGTCCGGTCGAATATAAATGTAAATGAGCTTCACCCCCAGAATTATTTGGTTCACCCGGTGCCCAATTAATATAGCTTAAGTTATCAAGATATTCTGGACCGGTAGCCCATTTCCAAATGGAACCAGTGGTGATTCCAGGTGGTGGCCAAAATGCACCAGGTGCAAAAGCTGGATCGCAAGTTCCTCCTATCCAAGTGTTACCATTTATTTTTTGTTGGATGAAACTGTTTTCTCCTGCTGAGGTAATTGTGGTCAAATATCCTGCTAAGCCATAGAAGTAAGAAACATCTGCTTGATTCTTAGCCACATCCCAACGAATTGCAGAAGCAGGAACATACCTATAATAGTGTCCACTGCCAGAATAAAATATTGCAGTTCCAACTTGAAAAGTTATTTGCCGGGTTGCTTGACTGGGATTCAGTACATTAATATTTTTATACTGAACAGATCTTAATACTTCTTGATATTGTGCGCCAGTACCGTTACCAGTGAAGGTCAATACACCAGTCGAAGTATTATAATCTCCCGTTATTTCATGAAGCACGGTTGGATAAATTAATCTATCCTCAGCGCTCGTGAAGTTAGTATTTATTGATACAATGGCACCGTCGTAGTTCCCGCCAGAGACTGTCACACCTCCATCGACCGTAATGTTTGGTCCGTTCATTGCATAGTAAGTACTCACTCCGGCTGAAGTTGTCAGATATGTTGCAGGAGCTGGATTAAGTGCTCTGAACCTCCGAACCGAAGAATATGCACTTGTTCCTCCGGCATTGGTTGCATTTACTCGCCAGAAATATCGAATACTATTATTTAGTGGACCGACCTGCCTGCTTGTAGTTGTTATATTTGCTTCATTAACTACTAAATTAGTAAAGCCGGCATCTGAGGCGACTTGCAATCGATAACTGGTGGCACCGGAAGAAGCATTCCATGTCAACGTAAGCGTGAGAGGTTGATTAATTGCATTATCAGCTGGTGAAACAAGGGTTGGTGCAGAAGGTACCGGTGGTACCGTAGTAAAACTCCAGCCGCCTGACCATGCACTTGTACCATTCGCATTTGTTGCATTTGCACGCCAATAAAATGTTGTATTCGTATTTAACGGACCGACTTGTTGACAAAGTCCAGCTAATCCTGTTTGATTATAAACCAAATTTGAAAAACCTGCATCTGTAGCAACTTGTAAACCGTAGCTTGTTGCTCCGGTTGATGCATCCCAGCATAGGTTCAAAGTCAGTGGTTGGTTTGTTGAACCATTTCCTGGTGAAGCTAATCCTGGAGTTGGTGGAGCAGGATTTACAATTGAACAGTCTGTTTCACCAGTCCCTCCTGTTTTTGCAAGCGTTATATTTGTCGGCGAATTTGAAAAGTTTGTCACAAGTAAAATATAGTACTCTCCAACACTCGAGCTTCCCAAATCGATAATTTCGGTTGCTTGAGGATGATAGCTACAGTCAATCATTTTTTCTGCTGTTAAATCTGTTGGTGCTGGACTTTGATTAGGAAAAGGTCCCCACAAAATAAAATCAATATCCACGTTAGCGCTATTTGTTTCAGTAATTTGTAGAGAGCCTCCCACACCTATTTTCATATAATACCATGCAGGATTTGGACGCATAATCAAACATCCATAGTTCGGGCCCGGTTGTGCTGTTCCGGTATTTACACCTGCAGGGTACGTAGCGCCGACTGCAGTACAAAATGGTTGAGCCGTTTCAAGTGTTGCTTGTGAATACAACTCACCCGTAAAAGCAAATATTGTTATGCAGAGAATAACGAATATCGCAAAAGATTTTTTCATTTTTGTTCTCCTATCTTTGATGAGACATTTGGTTAATTAAAATATTGACACCATTAAGTTGATAATAAATATTATTGCAAGAATGATATATAGAATTATAAATACGCTCTCCAACGAGAAGTGTTTTCCGAGCTTTTCCTCGATAAATTTGTGAATTGTTTTTTTTAATACATTGATGCTTCTCACAGTTTTTTTCTCACCATTTTCTACTGCGAAAATAATCTTGCCCTTGTAAAAATACGTCACGATGTTGTTAAGAATGATAAATCTTATCAACTTTTTTTTAGTTGTTAATTATCAATCGAAAAGTTTCGAAATTTTTAAAATTTCCAAAGTTTTTTTTATAATTTTTCGTTTGGTGAATGATAAAATTTATAAATTTTATCAGAAGTAAATTGACATAACGACAATTGATTCTATCTTAGAAGAGAATTTTTGAAGGTAAGAAGTATACTGGCATAAGGCATTCAAACTTCATTAAAAACTTCACAAAAAGATTAGCCGAATTATTACATTAAATCCCTTCAGTATTTTCTCTGTGTACACCGTGCTCTCTGCGGTATTAAAGATCTAATCTTTCCTTAACCTAATAATACTTTCGCAGGGCAAAGATCAACAAATATTTTTCAGTGAGCCATTTTGCTATTGTTTCCATTTTAACCTAAATTGATAGAGTAAATCTATTATTTACGATAAGCATCAGGAGAGATTTGTTGCGGTTTTCGTGTCTGAAATACAGCATCATTATTGTTCTGATTATTCTAACATCAGCGGGCACAATACACTCACGACCCGATTTGGAAGAACTAATCTTAAAACTCCAAACCGAAGATCCGGATAAACAAAAAGAAATTTTCGATAACATACTCCTCTTAATCACTGACATTGATCCAGTCATAGCTCAAAAACAAGCAAAGAGATTATTAAATCTGACAAAAAAAATCCCTGACCTGTACTGTTATAACCATGTGCTTCTGTTTTATGCAAGATATGGTTCATATGAGGAGCAGAAAAACAATGCAAAAGCTTCAATTCTTTTAGCTGAGCAGCGGAATGACTTGCTATTGAAAGCAAAATCATATGGGCGTTTAAGTGAGATTTATAAAGAAAATCTTCAATACGATTCTATGATCATTTTGCTTTTTAAAGCTAGAGATATTTTCAGAACTTTAGGCGATAAAAAAAACGAAGTTAATATGCTCCACGATTTGGGAAACATATATTTTGTGGCAGGACTTTTAGATAAGGCAGAATATTGCTTCAAGGAAGTATATAAATTGAGAGGTGACTTAGCAGCTTGGAAAGAATGGAGAAAATTTGTTATAACAAATAATTTTGGGTTGATTGAAAGTAAACGTTCAAATTACGATAAAGCAATATTCTACTATCTTAAAGCATTAAATGATATGCTCGCCGATAAAAATAATATCATGGGTTTTTCAGATTCTGTAAGAATGGTATATTTATATTCTACTCTCTCAGAATTTTATTTTACAAAAAAAAATATGACAGTTCATGGATATATATTTCAAAGGCACAAAAATTTGATTCAATTTATAAATATCCTGACTCTATAACAGAAATCTATGTCCGATTAGGAAAGCTTTATTACACAAAGTCGATGTATGATTCTTCAATCTATTTCTTGAAAAAAGCAGAAGAAATACTTCACTACCCACTTTCATTTCAACTTGCTACAACAATTTATAAATATTTAGCTGACAATTACGCTGCCACTGGTGACTATAGGAATGCTTGGACAGCTGGCAATAAAGTTATTATTAGCTACGACTCCCTCATAAAACGCCGAAAGACTTTTGAGGCACTTAAATTAATTTCAGATGATGAATTGTCACAATCGAAATCGGAATTAAAAACTTATGAAATTCAGCAAAGTATTTTGATAGGCATTATCTTAATTGTTCTTCTCTCACTTATATTAATTTTATTTTTTTATTCAAGACTGAACAAGTCTCACAAGCTGTTAATCAAAAAAAATATTGATTTAGTTCGATCAGAAATGAGTTCTTTAGGAGCCAAATCTAAAAAGGATAAGCACCCTATT